>CALASV010000021.1 GCA_937888895.1 uncultured Clostridia bacterium
AACTGCGATATCTACAAGATTATCTCCCTGTCTGATAATTGGTCCACGAATACCTCTTGAAATAGTACCCACTTTTCTTTCCATATATTGTACCTTCCATTCTTACGGAATTTATATTATTTATGCCTGTCGTTATTCTTCATGAAATATGACAATAGTAAAAGTTTCTTTCTTGAATCTTTGGCAAGCTTAAAAATACAGTAATATTATACATGGAAGTGATTTATGGTGCAACATTTTTTTCAAAAACTTGTAATGTAGCTTAAAGTAAAGTATAATTATTTTGTCAAAAAGTACGAAATACGATAAAAAATAGGGGGAATATAAAAAATGCAACAAAAATTTTCCACAGAACAATTCGAACAACAGTATACCTATACAGGAAATGATTTGGGTGCAACATACCAAAAAGACAAAACAACATTTCGTGTTTGGGCACCTACAGCAAAAAGTGTTGCTTTACGTCTATATCAAAGTGGTACACCAGAAAGTAATGATTTAATAGAAGAAGTTGAGATGGTAAAAGATACTTTTGGTACTTGGGTTGTAACAAAGCAAGGAGATTTACATGGAATTTATTATACCTATTTTGTCGTGATAGATTGGCGTCAAAATGAAGCTTGTGACCCTTATGCGAGAACAACAGGTATCAATGGAAAACGTGCTATGGTAATTGATTTAGAGTCCACGAATCCAGAAGGTTGGGAGAATGATGTTGACCCAAATGCAGACAAATCGTTGAATGATGCAATTATTTATGAGTTACATCTTCGTGACCTTTCGATAGATGAGAGTTCTGGTATTGTTCATAAAGGAAAATATTTAGGACTGACAGAAACAGGAACAACGAATAAAGCAGGTCATTGTACAGGATTAGATTATATAAAAAATCTTGGAATTACTCATTTACATCTATTACCAATTTATGACTATGGTGTTGTAGATGAGAGTAAATTAGATACATCACAATTTAATTGGGGATATGACCCAATTAACTATAATGTACCAGAAGGTTCTTATGCGACTGACCCATATCATGGAGAAGTGAGAGTAAAAGAATTAAAGCAAATGATACATACATTACATCAAAATGGTATAAGTGTTATTATGGATGTCGTTTATAATCATGTATATCAGGCAGAAGATTTTTGTTTTAATCAAATTGTACCAATGTATTTTACTCGTATTGATAGTAATGGATTTTATTCGGTAGGCTCTGGATGTGGTAATGATACAGCAACAGAACGTTCTATGGTAAAGAAATATATTGTGGATTCTGTTACTTATTGGGCAAAGGAATATCATATTGATGGTTTTCGTTTTGATTTAGCTGGTTTAATTGATACGGAGACGATTAATGAAGTAATTGAAGAAGTACAGAAGATTCGTCCGAGTGCTGTATTTTATGGAGAAGGTTGGGTTTTATCGACGCATATTACAAAGGGTGGTTATCGCTTATCTAATCAGGAGAATGCAAAATATACGCCTAAAATGGCCTATTTTAGCGATACCATGAGAGATTTGATAAAGGGTAGTGTATTTAGTCAAACGGAAAAAGGATATGTTTCTGGGGCTTCTGGAAAAGAAAAAATAGTAGAAAAATGTTTTATGGGAGAAGGTTCTAAATGGTGTGATGTACCAGCTCAAACTGTAAATTATGCTTCTTGCCATGATAATATGACATTGTTTGATAAAATTGTAAGTTCGAATAGAGAGGCAACAAGAGAAGAACAGATAAAGATGAATTTATTGGCAGCAGCCATTTATATGACTTCCCAAGGAATTCCTTTTATACATGCAGGAGAAGAATTTCTTCGTAGTAAAGTAAGAGAAGATGGTTCGTTTGATGAAAATAGTTATATTTCTTCAGATAAAATCAATAGTTTGAAATGGGATAATTTAAGCCAAGTAGAATATCAAAAAGTAGTACAATATTATAAAGGTTTGATTGCATTTCGTAAGGCACATAACATATTGCATTTAACAACAGCAAAAGAAGTAAGACAAGTAACGAAAGTTATTACTGGATTAGAGGAAAATGTAGTAGCATTTCAAATCAAAGGTGGTATGAATGGAGAAATAGCAGAGCAGTTATTTGTTATCTTTAATCCAAATAAAACAGAAACAGTGGTAGAACTTCCAGAAGGAAATTGGAAGGTTTGTGTAAATGGAGAAAAAGCAGGAATAAAGGCAATTGAGAAAATTAATGGAAATACAGTTACGGTAGCTCCAATTTCTGCTATGGTGCTTTGTGACCAAGAAAATATAGAAGACTATGAAGAAGAAGTAACACAAGAAGATATTGTTGGTTTACCTGAAGTAAACGAAAAGAAAGAAAAAAATACATCGTTCTTTTCGGTGGCACTTGGAGCTGGCGTGGCATTAGCTGTTTTAACTGCAATTTATCATAAGAAGAAATAAAATTTTTAGTTTGTAAAAGAATGTTTTTCTTGCAATATATTGACTAAAATGATATAAAAAGATTTTGTATCACAGTTCTTTCTAAAAAATAAAAAATATGATAGAATGGCGAAGAAAATAAATAGAAAGTGAGGAATTATTATGGGAGATTATTTATCGCAGGTAAATGCTGGTTCCTTATATTTGATTGTAGGATTAGTACTTGCCTATATTACAGCAATGTGTTTTGTATTTTTAGTAAAAAGTTATCGTGCTGGATTAAAAATTGGAATGGATAAAAAGGTGCTAAAGAAAACAATTATGTCTAGTGCTACATTTACTTTATTACCATCGATTAGTATTTTGCTTGGTGTAGTAGCATTAAGTGGTACACTTGGCGTTCCGTTTTCATGGCTTAGACTTTCGGTCATTGGTGCATTACAGTATGAGTTAAATGTAGCAGAAATTGCAGCACAAAGTATTGGTTTGTCAGGACTTCGTTTAGAGGAATTGAGTATTGAATCGTTTGTAACAATTGCACTTGTTATGACAATTGGTATTTTGGGTGGTTTATTTTTCACCATCTTTTTCTTGAAACCTTATTTGAAGAAGCTTCAAAAATCGCCAAAGAAAGAAGAAAATGGACAAAAGAAACAGGGATTTGGTGCTCATGCAACAACAGCAATGTTTATTGGGCTTTGTGGCACATTTATTGGTGCTTATGTAGGAAAAGCAATTCCAAGAGAAAATTCAGATGTTATGCCACTTTTAGTTGCTTTGATTGCTGCGGCAGCAATGGCAGTGTTTGAATTTTTGATTCAAAAGAAAAAAATGACTGTGTTAGAAAATTTTAGTTTAGCAGCTAGTATGCTTGTAGGTATGGCAGGTGCTGTTTTGATAGGTTTATTCTAAGGAGGAATGCTAGATGAATGAAAAAGAAAAAATTCAATTTTTAGAGGAATTTAATACAGGATTACATTGGCTTGGTAGATTTTTGTTAGTGTCTGGTATTGTTATTCTTTCTATGATTCCATTTATTATTGGTATGTTATATGGAGTAAGTCCAGATATGGCAGCTTTCTTAAAGGGATATGCTACGGTGGCAGTTGTTTATTTACCAGTATCTTTAGTAGAATTTTTAGTATATGCACCAATGCTTGGAGTTGGTGGTAGTTATATTTCTTTTATTACAGGTAATGTAACGAATATGAAAATTCCTGTAGCAATGAATGCGAGAGAAATTGCTGGTACAGAAGTAGGAACACCAGAAAATGAAATTATATCTACGTTAAGTACAGCAACAAGTGCGATTGTAACAACATTGGTTATTGTTGTTGGCGTTATTTTGTTAGTGCCATTACAACCAGTGTTACAAAATCCAGTATTACTTCCAGCATTTAATAATGTAGTACCTGCATTATTTGGTGCGTTAGGATTGAAATATTTTATTAAGAGTCCACAAATTGCCGTAATTCCTGTAGCATTTATGATTTTATTATGTGTTTTTGTACCTTCCATGATTGACCAGACGAGCGTAATGATGATACCTTGTGGGGGACTTGCGTTAGTGATTGGCTATCTTTTGTTTAAAAAGGGTAAATTATAAGGAGTGTAAAAGAATGGAACTGATACTGACAATAGCAGGTCTTATTGTAGTGCTGATTGCAGTAGTGTTGCTTCGAGCAATGTTATTAAAACCAACAACGGCAAAAGATGCTAAAATAATATTAGATACAAGTGAACGAGCGATAGAATATGGAAAAAAGTTATCTACCATGGTACAAAAGGAAACAATATCAAGTCGGTTTGAAGCAGACCGTGAGAAGTTTTATGAATTTCATGAAATATTAGAACAATTATTTCCAAATGTACATAAAGTTTGTGAAAAGAAAGTATTTGATGGTAGTTTACTATTTAAGTGGAGTGGAACAGGAACAAAAAAACCTATTTTATTTATGAGCCATCAAGATGTAGTAGAAGCTGGAGGCGATTGGCAACACGAACCATTTTCAGGAGATATTGATGAGAACGGTTGTGTTTGGGGTCGTGGAACCGTAGATACGAAAGCTAGTTTAATGTGTATGTTTCAAGCAGTAGAAGAATTGATTACAACTGGCTATCAACCAGAAGGTGATGTGTATATTGCAAGTAGTTGTACGGAAGAATGGAGTGGAGATGGTGCCCCAAGTATAGTTCGCTATTTAGAAAGACAAGGGGTAAGACTTGAGTTTATATTAGATGAAGGTGGCATGATTATTGATAATCCAATTGCTGGAGTACAAGGTGTCTATGGTATGGTAGGTGTGTTAGAAAAAGGTTATGGGGATTTGAAATTTATCGCTCGTGCCAAAGGTGGACATGCCAGTGCACCAAAGAAAAATACACCATTAGTTCGGTTAGGAAAGTTTATGGTGGATGTAGAAAAGCACCATCCATTTCAGAGTAAATTTAATCCAACGGTAAAAGAAATGTTTGCTAGAATGGCACCAAATATGGATTTTGGTATGAAAGTAATTTTTGCAAATATGTGGTTATTTACTCCTATATTAACGAAAGTGCTTCCAATGATTAATTCGACAGCAGGTGCCATGATTCGTACAACGATTGCATTTACAACAGCAAAAGGTTCAAATGGATTAAATGTAATTCCAAGAGAAGCTTATGTAACAGCCAATATGCGATTTATTCCACATCAAAATGATATACAAAGTATTGCAATTATTACAGAATTAGCAAAGAAGTATGACTTAGAAACGCATATTATTTATGCAGATAGCCCTTGTCCTATTGTAGATTATAATGATGCACCATTTAAGTTAGTGGAGAAAGTGGCAGCAGAAGTATATGGTGGAATTGGCATTTGTCCTTATGTTATGACAGGAGGAACAGATGCAAAATATTATACAAAGATTTGTGATAACTGTTTGAGATTTGCACCGTTGTATATCAATAATCAACAGTATGCAAGTATTCATGCGATAGATGAAAATATTTCTCAAGGAACATTACCAATGGGTGTGGATTTCTATAAAAAGATGATACAGAAAAGATAATTGTTGAAACATCCTTGTATTTGTGATAATACAAGGATGTTGTTACGATGATGAAGTTTTATTAATGTATAAAAGAAAGGATAGCAGTATGAAGTACGATTTTACAAGTATTATAGATAGGACAGGAAAAGATGCGATTGCAGTGGAGGTAATTCCGTTTGCAGATGCAGTAGTGGATGAGGGCTTTGACCGTATTCCTATGTGGGTGGCAGATATGAATTTTCCGACAGTGCCAACGATTCAAGAGAAGATGATGGAGCGTGTGCAACATTCGACATTTGGTTATTTTAATCCAAGGAGGGAGTATTACGATAGTATTATTCAGTGGCATAAAGTAAGAAATCACGTAGAAGGAATGACACAAGAAGCCATTGGATATGAAAATGGGGTACTTGGATGTGTAGCAGCATCACTACAGGCATTTACAGCACCAGGAGAGGCTGTTTTATTACATTCTCCAACATATATTGGTTTTACTCATGTGTTTGAGGAAAATGGTAGAAAAATGATATTAAGTGACCTTGTACAAGATGAGAATGGAATATGGCGTATGGATTATGAAGATATGGATAGAAAGTTAAAGGAATATAAAATTCATTTCGCTGTGTTTTGTTCGCCACATAATCCGACAGGTCGTGTATGGGAGAAACAAGAAATTGAAACAGCAATGGAAGTATATAAAAAGAATAATTGTATTGTAATTTCTGATGAAATTTGGTCGGATTTGACATTGAATGGATATCAACATCTTCCAACACAAAGTGTGTCAGAAGATGCAAAAATGCGTACGATTGCTATTTATGCACCATCGAAAACATTTAATTTAGCAGGGTTAATTGGTGCATATCATGTCATTTATAACCCTTATTTGCGTGATAGAGTAAGAAAACAGTCAGCATTAGTGCATTATAATAGTATGAATGTACTTTCCATGTACGCTTTGCTAGGTGCCTATGGAGAAGAAGGTCATATTTGGGTGGATGAGTTGAAAAGTGTACTATCAGACAATGTAGAATTTGCCTATTCTTATATTTTAGAGCATTTTGAGGGAGTAAAGTTAGCGAAACCACAGGGAACTTATATGTTGTATTTAGATTGTGAGGAATGGTGTAAAAAGAAAGGCATTACATTAGATGAATTGATAAAATCTGGTATTCGTGTTGGTGTCATTTGGCAAGATGGAAGACCATTCCATCGTCCTTATGCGATTCGTATGAATTTGGCTTTGCCAAAGGTAAGAGTAGAAGAAGCATTTAGACGATTGACAGAGTATGTTTTTGTAAAGTAAATTTTTTATTGCATTCTGTATCGTATTATGATAAAATTTGCGTATATTTTTGTCAAAAGAAAGGATACAGATATGGGTTTAGAAATGATTGAGGCAGGTTGGCTTTCGATACTGCCACCGTTGATTGCTATTTTATTAGCATTGAAAACAAAAGAAGTGTATTCTTCCCTTTTTGCTGGCGTAATTTCTGGTATGATAATTTATTGTGTGAAGACAGGGAGAACTTTGTTAGAAGCATTAACTTATGTATTAGATATGATGGCATATAAAATTGGGGATAATGGCTACATGATTTTGTTCTTAGCGTTGCTTGGCTCTGTTGTTGTAGTTGTAACAATGGCAGGCGGTTCCAGAGCGTATGGTCGTTGGGCAAGTAAAAAGTTAAAAAGTAAAACAAGTGCAAAATTAGCTACTGCATTACTTGGTGTGTTAATTTTTATTGATGATTATTTTAACTGTTTGACTGTTGGTACAGTTATGCGTCCGATTACAGATAAGCATAAAATTGCAAGAGAAAAATTAGCTTATTTGATTGACTCTACAGCAGCACCGATTTGTATTATTGCACCAATTTCTAGTTGGGCAGTAGCAGTAGCTTCTGAAGTAGGGGGAGATAGTGGTTTAGGTGCATTTATGCAGACAATTCCATACAATTTATATGCATTGTTAACACTTTCTATGGTAGTTTTTATTTGTTTGACTGATTTTGATTTTGGACCAATGAAAAAAGCAGTAGAAGAAGCAAATAATCAAACATTTGATGATGTAGAGGAAGAAAAAGAATTAGAGGGTATTCAAATTTCACCAAAAGGAACCGTATATGACCTTTTAATTCCAATGATTGCTTTAATTTCATGTTCTATTTTAGGTATGGCGTATGTAGGTGGTTTCTTTAGTGGAACAGATTTTGTAACTGCGATTGGAGAAAATCCAACAGCAGGTTTAACACTTGGTGCATTTGCAGCATTAGTGGTAGCATTAGTAATGTATATTCCTAGAAAATTAGTGAAGTTTCGTGATTTTATGACAGGAGTTAGTACTGGTGTAAAATTTATGGTATCTGCTATTATGATTTTAGTACTTGCTTGGTCATTAAGTGGTGTTTGTCGTGAAATGATTGGAACAGGAGAGTTTGTAAGTGGTTTAGTGAAAAACTCGGATATTTCTTTGAGTCTTTTACCAGCAATTATTTTTGTTGTAGCAGCTTTTCTTTCCTTTTCTATGGGGACAGCATGGGGAACGTTTGGTATTTTAATTCCAATTGTTTCTATGATTTGTGTTGGAACAGAAGGAGCAGAAATTTTAATCCCTGCACTTGGTGCAACGTTGGCAGGTTCGGTATATGGCGACCATTGTTCTCCAATTTCTGATACAACGATTCTTTCCTCGACAGGAGCAAAATGTGAACATATTCGCCATGTAGAAACACAGATTCCTTATGCGACTATGGTAGCAGCTATTTCTTTTGTAGGATATTTGATTGCAGGATTTGTAAGAAATCCTTGGATTACATTGGTTTCTTCTTTAGTAATGTTAGTAGGAACGCTTTGTGTGATTTATTGGAAACAGAAGAAAAATTAAGAATATCAAAAAGATAAGTAAAAGGGGCTATCGGGAAATAGCTACGAGTCTTGTTTTATTTTATACCTGCCAGGACACGCTTTCGCTCAGGACGAAACGGAACGGTACTAGGCTCGAAAAAACCTCGCCAAGGACCGCCGTTT
>CALASV010000022.1 GCA_937888895.1 uncultured Clostridia bacterium
CAGTTATTTTTTTGTTTTTTACAAAGAATCCTAATTATTTTATCAATATAACCTATACCGTTATCAAATAACAGAAGTTCTTCTACAAGTTCTTGATGTTCTTCACCTAATTTTCTACGTTGATTACCTTCTTTTAAACCTTCAAAATATTCATAAAATTCGACTAATTTTTCTTTATCTACTTTATTAAACAATTCCATATTACAAACCTCCTTGTTTTGATACTGCTTTTACAAAACCATTATAAAAATTCATTTTATTATATACATTTTCCTGTTGTTTTCTTATTTCTTGACTTTTATCGAAATTGACATCTTCTGTACTAGCAATGTTTCGCAAAGATACAGATTGTCGTTTCAAAGAACCTATCTCAAGATAAACATCTTTCTTAATACCATTATTCTTTTGTTTTATTTCCATATTTATCATATCCTTTCTTAATATAATGATAACAAATTATTTTATATTAGTCAATAGAAAAATTCATTTGCCTCAAAATTATTGTTAATTGCAACAAATACACTTATAATTAGGCAATTAAAAAAGCCACATTATTGTGACTTTTCATTGGCATATTTTCTGAAACATTCCTCTGAGACTGGAACAAAAGCATTAAAATATGATGTATGTTTACAAATAGGACACTTCACAGATTTGTAAGATGTTTCCCCATTAATATATTTACATATATCTGATGTTTCAAGAACTAATTCACTTTTACAATTATCGCAAGTATGTCTATAATAACCTTTCTTATTATACTTATTTTTTATAACATAAATCATCGAACACCTACTACTTATCTGATTTCTTTTTCAATGATTTTTTGTAATTTTCAAAATCAGAGTCATCATCATTTACAAAATCTTCAACTTTTTTATCGCATTTCACCAAATCATTTAAATCAAATTCACTCTTATAGTAATTTTTATCTATTTCATTACTGATATCATTTATATCTCGACAATCTAAATTTTTCATAGTTTCTTTAAACTTATCAACACTTTCACTAAATTCAGCTTTAGCTTTTAAAGCATCAATATTATTATGTATTCTATCTATTTTAGATTTATATGTCGTTAATTGTTGTTTCAAATTTGTCGTAAGAGATGTGTAAGATTTTATTGTATTTTCAAGTAATTCTATTTCATAGTCTAATTGTTTCTTAAACTCAAAACCTTCTTTTAATTTTTTGTCATTACCTTTTTCAAGAAGTTCTTTGTTCATGGTTTCTAGTTTAGTTAATTGTTTTTTCTTTTTATCGAGTTCTTCTTTTTTTAGTTTCTTAGACGCCTGCAATTCATTTAATTGCTCTTTAGAATTATCATACATTTCTTGCATAGCATCTCTTTGAGCTTCTAATTTCTCAACATTTGTTACTTTAAATATTTTGTTTAAAATTCTGTTTAATATAATTTTCAGTTTTTCTATAATCTTCATATAATTTTTTCATTCCTTTCGTTTCTGACTCTACAAAAAAGTCAATTTTTTCTTTTGGATAATCCTGTATTAAATACTCCGTTTTACCATACAACAAATATTTTTTAGATGGTATGTATATAATAGGAGATTTCCAATCAATCATTTCACAATGTTTGATTAAAAACAGTTTATTTTGACGCATTGCATACACACTGCCTAATTGAAAACAATCTTTAGCTAGGTGTAATACCATAGATAAGTAATCATGGTCATGAATTATTACACCAATGTCATTAATTCTAAATTTGTTATCGTTTACAGCATCATACTCAAAACCTCGATATATTTCAAATTGTGAAAACGCTTGTCTCATAAGAGCATATTTATTTTCATCACTCAAATAATTAGATAATTGATTATACCAATTATAAGCATTGTTTTCACCCATTGTGAAAAACAAACCTTTTACATATACAACATCAAACAATTCTTTAAGTTGAGCGTCTTGTTTTTTACGACGAAACATTTTCATCAATTCTTTCTATTTCAAGTTTAATATAATCCCCTGTACCGTTCAAAGGTTGAAACGTTTCGACTGTTATACTATTTTCATAAAAATGAGATGCTATTAAGTGAGTATTTTTCAATAAATCAGATATCATATCTAATAATTTACCACCGTCAATATTCAGAACATATGTATGTTCATGTGTTCTGTAAACCCAATCGCTTGGTTCTGATTGTTCTTCATCAACATAAGAGTATTTGATGTATTTAGTTACTCTATATTTTGAAAACACATCTATTGTCATATTCTCAACCTCCTTATTTATATATTCTCAATTCAGGGATACTACCAACATCCTGTTCAAAATACAACGCTTTAACATCTTCTACTCGACCGTTGTTTACAAATTTAGTCTTATAATTTTTAACCAAAATAGCATAATCGTATTTAGACAAAACAGACATTTCTTTTTTATTATACTCTATTTCATATGGTTCGATATCCTCTTTGTTTCTTAATTTTAGTTTAACCTCAAGAACGTTGTCTTTTCTCCGTAATAAATACCGATATAACTATCATCATCGTAAAACATAGTGACAAGTTCTTGTCTGAAATCGCACATGTTTTTGAATAATGGTTTTTTAAAAGCTATCGTTAAAAACGTTTTTTCTTTAGTTATCCCTACAATTTTTGTTTTCATATTCTCCACCTCCTCATCAATGTTTCTTGTAAATTTTATATGCTTCTTCAAGCGTTTTAGCTCTTGTTATTGGACTATTAATAGCGATAGCTCTTTCTCTTAATAATCCAATAGCATCATCCAAATTATAATCGGCGACTTCTAAAAACATCCTACATATTTGCATTGAAGCACCTGTAATTTCTCGCATTTGTTTTATCAATTTTAATGTATCTTTAATATGTTTCGCCTACTTCTAATTTCATTCTTTACCTCTTTCTAGTATTTTTGATAAATTGTTATACCATATATAACTTTTATAAATTGGTTTTATTTTGTTTACCAATTCTATTGATTCATCTCTGTTGGTTTCTAGTTGGTTTACTTTTTGTTTTAATTGTTCGATATAATCAAGTACTTCTTGTTGTCCTTGCGTAAGCATACCATCAAAATTAGATGCTATTTTGCTTTCTATTTCCCATTTATCCATTAAAATCACCTACTTCATTTAAGATTTCTCCTAATTCATCGAATACATCTAAGTCGTAAAAATACCAATCTTCACCTAAACTATCTTGGTATATATAACGATTACCATTTTTATCTTTCCAATCTATTATCTCATTAATTGTGCTTTCTAGTTGGTTTACTTTTTGTTCAAGTTCTTCTATGCATGAAAGAACTATTGATTTTTCTAATTGTGTTGTATAACCTGTTGTTGTTAATATTCTCTTTGCTTTATTCATCAGAACCACCTTTTAATTCTTGCATTTTTTCTATAAGCATATTACACACTATTATTTCTGCTTGCGTAAATGTTTTTCCGTATCTTTTACCAAATGCTTTTTCAAATTCTTTTATTTTCGTTTTTCTTATATATTCTTCTAATTCATTCCAATTTGTTTCTAGTTGGTTTACTTCTTGTTGTAGTTGTTGGTTTTCTTTAAGTTTTTCACTAACTATTTTGTTATGTTCTACTATTGGAACAGTATATTTTAGTTCTTCTTCTAGTTGGTTTATGTAGTCTAGTAATAACCCACATTGGTCAGGATTAAGTGTATAGTCAAAAACTTCCCTTGCAAAATCTAAATCATTTTTTATTTCTTTTACTTCTTCACTCATCTAAGACCTCCACATTTTCTTCTAACAGTTCGACAGAACCATTATAATCATCATATAATTCACTACCATAAATCATAAACATATCAACTTTATCATTTACAATTTCTTCTGCTTCTTCTTCATTTTCAGCTTCAACAATTTCTTCATAAAAATAATTTCTTGAAACTTTAACATTATATTTATTCATTTAACCACCTCAATTCTTCTACCTGTTTGTTTATAACCATCAATAATTTTTCATTAACAAAAAATATTCCACGTCCATAAAACATGCAAGAAGTATCGTTTTGAAAAACTATACCTTTACTATATAAATTAAATTGAATGTGTAAGTTATCTTTATGGTATACAATACTATCTTCACAGTTATCAACTTTCTTATATTCATATTCAAACCCTAACTCTTCAAACATATATTTAGGTTCTAGTTGTTCAAATTTGGTGCTCATATATTCTCTCCTTCAACGGATATAATATGGTTTATTTCGTCAATAGAATAACCTTCCCCACCTAGATAACTAACTACATGTTGAAGTCTTTGTTGATACAATTTATTAGCTTTAATTTCCCCTGCCCAATTATGTTCTAAACATCTTATTATATCTATCAAATCTGATTTTTTGCAATTCTTTAATGTAGCTGTAGCTTTTGGCTTCCAACCAAGACTATTTAATGCAACAGCGTCACTTAAATCATATACACTCATTACTTATCACCAAAACCCCAAAGCCTGAATTTACGTTTTAATTTATTCATAATCATCAATCTCCTCATAGTACGTACCATCAATAACATAACCATTTGATAATAATTCTACTTTATGATTTTTTCTTATTAAATCCACTATCTTCTCACATTCTAACAAGTCGCTGTAATAACCATCTTCAACCAAATACAAATCTTTAACATCGCCATCGAAAGCACCTGTACCTGTAGAAATATCAATATATCCGTCCATTTTATCGAATGTTATATCGATATAATTACCGTATGGTGATTCACATCTGCAATATATGTAACCAATCTCATCAATAACATAGTTATTTTTATATCTGTCCCACATTGTCTTATTGAATTTGTATTTTTTGCATATACAATCCCAATATTCACTTTCAACTAATTCATCAAATGTGAATGTTTTAAGTATTTTTCTTTCTGTTGTTGAGCTATAAGAAACCGTTGCTCCTTCATCACGAACGTTACTGGCTATTTCGGTACATAATAATATTGAAATAGTATTATCCTCGTTAAAGTTTAATTTATTGTATTCGCAAGAAACATCCCCATCTTTTTTAACACGATTACCTTTATAATTAAAAGAACCTTTGTGTATATTATCCGTATCACTCATGATTGTAAAATATAATTTTTCGTATGTATCCATTTTTATCACTCCTTTGGCATATTATAAAGTGTATTACCTGTACGTTCGGAATACGCTACTAAACCTGTATACTTTTTTCCATTTATCTCTCGAAGTTCATCATCAGTAATTGCACCTAGTAAAGCATTATTTATTTCGTCTAATACTTCTAATGCTCTTTCTTTTGATTTGTATTCTCCTAAATCGCTTTCATAATCTCTACTATCATTAGTACATATTCTTCTATTTTCATAATTAGCATTAAGATATACATCATCTACTTTTTGTAATATCCTCTTATCTTGGCTTCTAATCCATAATCCCATAATTATTCACCTTTCTATTTCCCAAAATATATCCACCATTTATATATAGTTTTATTTAATTTTTGTTCTTTCAATTCAGTTATTTTTGCATTGTTTGAAGTATATAAGTTTATTTGTTGTTTAATCATTTCATCAGATTTTAATTCTGGGTATAAATTAACTAAAGTTATATAACTATCACTTTTTAATTCTTTAAGTGTATCACCTTCATAATTCATATATTCTTTTACTACTACTTCAACTTTTTCTTCTATTTGTTTATTTTGGTTAGTATATAATTCTATTTTGTCATCAATTACTCTAATCCCTACTAATAAAGTAATACAATAAATTAATGCTATTATTTCACCTATCAAGCATACAAGCATAACTCCTGGGATAAAGCCGTCACCATATTCATCTATTATTATACTAAAAACCAATAACATTATTGTTAAAATTATTATTACTATTAACATTATTTATTTCCTTCTTTCTTTAATTCGTCTAATCTATCTATTATTTCATTTTGAGTCACCATTAATAGTTCTATGTATTTTTGCAAATCGTTTATTTTATAATCCTTTTTAGTTTGAATTTCTTCTAATGCACCTTTTCCCCATTTTGTTATCCCTTTATCTTCTTCTAAAACTTCCACTTCTGTATTTAATTTTCTTGTTTCTATATACCAATCGAAACATAATACCGAACTTTTACCTTCATATCTATAACATAATTCTTTGCCATTATCTAAAACCAATGTTTCTCCATTAAATCTTATTTTCTTTGGTGCTTCCCCGTTTGCCATTTTATTTAATAAATCTATTACCTTAATTGTTTTCCCCATCTTTGTTATAACCTTTCCTTAATGTATTTACTAATTTTTGTAAATCTTTTAGCGTTTCTTTCATATAATTGGTTCTATCTCTCATACTATGTATTTTATTATGATAACTTCCTATCTCATTAGATAATAAGTCTATTTCGCTTTGAAGTTTGGACATTTCTTTTTCTATTTCTTCTATGTTTTTATCTTCTTCTATTGAGTGTATCATTTCTATTTCCTCATTTACTCTTGCACAATCTAACCAATAGTTTTCATAATCATTTTCATAAGCATAATTGATATTAGAACCATTATCAGCAAATGTAAGATTTCTTGTATTTATTTCAGTAAATTTAAAAACAATCCCTCTTATTTTTATTTCATTTGGTACTTCTTCACCATTTGCTATTTTATTTAATAAATCTATTACTTTCATTCTTACTCACTTTCTAACTTATCAATAATTTTCTGTAATTCTTCTAAGTGTTTTTTAGCTTTTTCTATTGAATTATTGCTAAAACCATTATTATGTATAATTTCATCTGTTATGTATTCTTCTAAAAATGCTTTTATTTTTTGCAAAACAAGGTAACCTTTAATTGTTATCATTCTTCCACCTTTTCTATTTCATGTTTATAAAATTTAACATCTCCATCACCATGTACTTCAAAACCTATAACTATATCTTTTGCTTTTTCTAGTTGCCAATTATTTAACCAATAATAATCTTGTTCTACTAATCCCATTAAATCTAAAATACAAGCATTTAAGAATAATGTATTTTCTTTTAAGGTGTTTCGTAAAGCGATTAATTGATTATATAAATATCTTAGTGTATCGACTGCTACTTCCTTATTTTCCATATCATCTATTACATTATTTATAAACACTTCAACTTGTTCTGTTTTTATTAATGTATCTACAAATTGTAAATGTTCTTCTTTGTTATATTCATTTATTTTTTTCATCTCTTACACCACCTTATATTGCATAGCGTCCATCTGTTCTTTTGTTACTATGGTTTTAATTTCATTGTTATAAAACCAAATTTCCCCTTCAAAACCATCTTTTGAATAACCAAATACATATTTACCTTTATTATCTTCACCTATATCAGTAATCAATACTCCATTAGCATAATCCCCAACTTCAATTACTCCATCTTCTTTATCATCACCTAGTAAAGAATAACTCGCTTTTAATATTTCACTATCATAAAATAAATTTTCCCAATCTTCTTGATTGTCGTAATTAGAACACCCTTGTAAAACTCTCCAAGTTAAGTTTTGACTATTTGTATAATCTTCAATATATTTTCCTATTCCCCATTTAGTTCTTACATACATTCCTACTTCTAATTTCATTCTTACACCACCTTATATACTTGTTTTATTATTTTAATTAACTCTTTTTCTTTATATTTCTTCGTTAGTAAATAAATAAAAAAAGCATACATTCTCTTTTCCCCATCTATCATTTACTATCCACCTTATAAGCCATACTTTCAAATTGTTCTTTTGTTACTATTGAATTTAACGGTTTAGTGAATCCATCACTATCATAACCACAAATAATCTCTATAGTATTTTCATCAGCTAAAGCATAAAAGTAATTTTCACCTTTGTTAATATAACCAACTCTTATTCCATTAACATAATCTCCAATTTCTATTAAATCCATTATGTTATGACTTGATTTCTTAATTAGTGATTTTTCTTCTGGAATATCTATAAATTCCCAATCATTATAATAACCGTTTTCTAAAATAATTCTGTCAAACATATATCTATTAACTCTAATTTCAGTGCATTTTGCAATTATTCCATCTTTAGTTCTGACATACATGTTAGGTTCTAATTTCATAACTACTCTCCTTTTCGTAATTTAATATTATCATATCATTTTATATTAGTCAATAGGAAAATAAAAAAAGTTACAAATTGTAACTTTTATTTTATCGTATTCATCAATAATTCAATATTTTTCCATTCTTCTTCAGATATTATTCCTCTGTCATATTTTTCCTGCAAGTTATAGTAACATTGTTGTAAATATCTGTCGTTATGTTCTGGATAATAACAAGGGTGAAAACACATCTCATCCTCCCAACAAAAAGCATCTATTTCTTGATAATACTTTTCTTGATACTTGATATTTCTTTTATCTAATTCGCATACAACTTGCTTAACGTATTCTAAGAAATATTCTCTAGTATATTTTATAACATAACCAACTAGTCTATGCTTTAACGTTCCTTTTTCCCATTGTCTTTTTATAGCTATACACTCACGCCATTGTGATACAAGCATCGCTTTTGGTAAGACAGGGATTAATTTATAATGCCACAATCTCATATCTTTTCTTCATCCTCTTTCTTTTCACTAACTTTCGTCCAATATCGTTGTGTCCCATAATTTTCTAAACGAGCTGAGGTCTTACTCTTAACCCATTCTGGGAATCTTCTCATTAAATTTGATATATTCCTTGCTTGAACACTTCGATAGTTTTTAGCTAAATCTTTAAATACCTCAGTATGTATTTCCAATCCACAAACTTTAGCTCCATCTGGTTTATCAGCTAAATACTGAGCTATTAAACCTTCTTGAGGGTCATCTTCTGTGGCTTGTAATCTATGTTGTTCTATTATGTCATCATATTTATTTGGAATGGTTAAATATATATCTCCATTATCCATTAAATGTTTTGCTTCTCTCCAACACTCAAGAACACATTTTTTGATAACATCTTCTTGTCTATACAATTCTCCACGATTTGTATTTATTTCAATAGGTAAGTATCTTCTATTACCTGTTTTATCTATCAAGAATTCATAATTATTTGTAGTACCTATAAATATACAATGACGAGGAACATCAATAACGTGTTTTCCATAAGCAGGTCTAAATGTGTCGATTTCTCTTGTGATATACGCTTTCATACTTTCAACTTCACGTGAACGAACCATCGCAAGTAATTCAGAGAATTCACATATCCAAGCATTTCTTAAAAGTTCTGCTCCTTCTTTACCTTCTATTGTCAATACTTCACGATATGAATTAGTATTCATAGCCAACCAACTAACTAAAGTACTTTTACATGTACCTTGTTCCCCAATTAAAATAGGCATATAATCAAACTTACATCCAGGGTTGTACAGTCTACTTATACCACCATAAAATATCATACGAGATACTTCTCTCGAATAATCATCATCGTCACATTTCATAATATCTGCTAAGAAATGGTCGATTCTAGGTTTTCCATCCCATTCTTTTTCTTCAATCAAATCCTTAATAGGATGATATCCAAATATTTTCTTACATGATAACATACCTTGTGCAAATTTACGAGGGTCATAAATTTTACATTCTCTTTCAATTATCTTCATAACCCAAGCATCATCATCATCCGTCCAATTCTTTAAACTACCATCAGGCATAACTCTTTCAAATTTTCCTGTGAATTCATTAAATTTTATTTTACCTTCAAAATCTTTAATATTTAATATCGCATTTTCATAATTATCTACTGTTGCTTCTGTTTTACCATTCCCATCGACAGTCATCATCAAAAGTAAATCATCAGCCATTTGTGTGGTTTTAATTTCTCTATCACATTTTTGAATAGCTTTTTTAACTGCTGTAACGATTTTCAAACCTTTAGCAACGCCTATTATTTGCTGTAAACATTCTTCTCTTTCATCAGGGTGGGGGTAGTTCTCATAAATGCTAGGTATAAATCCAGGGTCTAACAATTCTTCTTTCGTAAGTTCACTTATCTCTTTTTCATCTTCGTACATAATTATCCCTCTCTATTTTTATGATTTTCACGTAATTCGAAAAACTTACTTTTTAAGTTTTTTATGTCTGTGTTTTTATAACCAATACACAACATTATCCTAGCAATTAAATAATCATCTACCACATTCTGTGCTTGTATAATGCTATACAAATAACTATAACTAATCCCAACTTTATCTGCAATATATGTCATCTTCATACCACGCAGAAATTCATTCTTCATATATTTCTTAAAAAAGTATCTTGGTCTTTTTTCCATCATCCAACCTACCTTTCTCTACCATCGTGAAACGAGTATAACACCAAATTATTTTTTTGTCAAATTATTTTAGTTTTTTTGTTAAAAAACTCATTATTTCATTATTAATTTTTTCACAATAAAATTATCAGATTTTGACTATTTTTTTGTTATATGTTATAATAGCAGTTGAAAGATTGGTGATTGAAATGGCAAGTCCAAGAAGTCAATATTTAAAAGCATTTGAAAAAGAATTTGAAGAAGAAACAATAAAACAATTTGAAATACAAAAACAGGAGAATCACGGAAACAGAAAAAATACTACCATACATAAACAAATGAATGGGTCAGGTTATTTTGCAAAAGATAATGTCAAAGAGTACCAAAAAGAAATGCTAGCCCACCTGTTTGGAAAAGATAGTGGTAAAAAAAAGGGTAGGGGTGGTTTTTTTGAATCCGAAGAAGAACTTAACGAATGGATTGGAAAATATTTCACACTTGCAATGGAACACGAAGTTGTACCTACTATAAGTGGTTTATGTACTTATCTACAATGTGCTCGTGATACATTATACAACCATGCTAGTAATCCATCATCACCTTTTTATAACTCGTGTAAAAATGCGATAGATTATTGTCATGCTTGTTTAGAATCAGGAGCTAGTGAATCTCAACTAAACTCTGTTGCATACATCTTCCAAGCTAAAAACTATTTCAACATGAAAGACGTTCAAGAAGTTAAAGTTGCTCCAAATCAAAATCAAATAAGTAATAACTCAGACACATTAAACGCTTTAAAAGAACAAATACAACAACAAGAACCTCATAAACAAATTGATATGCGTGAAGCTGAGTATGTTGAAATTGAGAAATAAAAAACTCATTATTTCATTATCTCATTATCTAAATTTTGATATTTAAAAAATCGGAAAATTACAAAACAAACAAATGTTCGGTGTTAACCTAAAAAGGTTGACACCTTTTTTAGTCGTTTTAAGAGGTGTTTTTATCTTCGGTAATATAAATATACTATTCTTTTATAAAAACCTCTCTATGAGCCTAAAAATGACCTTAAATGAGGTATTACACGTATCGAATAAATTAAATAAAATATCACAATATAAAAAACCTATTTTTTAAATAGATTCTTTATTGTTTTTAATAAATCGAATTTAAATATGTTATTATTAACTCTTAATTGGCTCAATATTGCGTTTTGCGTTTCTTTTGAAATATTATATGCTTGAAACCTTGTTAGCTTAAAGTCGCCGTTTTTAAGCAGTAATCCGTCGCCACAACCTCCTAAAAGTTCTGCTCCTTTTTGATTGATTGCCGTTTTGGAGTCGTGCATATTACCTACTTTAAAAGCTATTTTTGTTGTAAAGTTATTCTTTAATAACCCACTTATAATATCGGCACTAGGTCGTTGAGTAGCAACTATTAAATAAATTCCACAAGCTCGCCCAAGTTGCAATAATCGACACAACAATGTTGTGACTTCTTTTTTATCGTGTAAAATAAGCTCTGCTAATTCATCAATAAAGCAGAATATATATCTTTTTTTAATTTCTTCTTTACTATTAAATTCTTGTATACTTTTATACCCTTTTTGCTCAAGTTCTTTATACCTATTGTCCATAATGGCAATTAATTGCTTTAATATATAAATAGCACTATCATATTCAGTCGCTACCGGTAAAATATTTGTACTTAAATTATTATAATCAGAAAATTCAACCTTTTTAAGGTCGATAAAAAAAGTATGTATAATGTAATGATAATTCTTTAATAAGTAGCAAATTGTATTATTCATAAATACTGACTTACCACTACCGGTAGAACCACTTATTAACCAATGAGGATTAGACTTCATACAAACAAATGTTTGTTCGTTCTCAGTATCTAACCCAACATTTACATTAATGTTATCATCAATCACCATATAACGCAAAAATGAATCGTTATAATCAGTACATTTCTTTTTTGTTGTTATTTTAATATTACTATCAATCGTTAATTGTAAGCTCTCATCGTTAAACATATAGATTAACTCTTTTTGCATTGTCCCGTTGAATTTTTTCAAGTCGTTTATATTATGAAGAGTGATAATGTAAGTTGTAAAATAATCTGTTGACGACTCTTCAATATCGCAAAATATACCTTTTGCGTTAAAATAATCTTGTATCATATAAATCCCCTATTCAGAAAAAAGACTAATTGTTAGTCTTTAATGGTTTAATCCCACAATCTTGCAATTCTCGGTTTAAATCTTCTAAGCTGATATTAAAAGGTATATTTAAGCCTATCATAAAATCTCTAAGCACTCCCCACGTAACTGGGACACCACCACAATCGGTTTCGTCGTCCTCTAGTTCAACATCTAATAATTCTAATACTTCCATATTAACGCAATCTCCTAATCTTTCTAAAACATAATCGACATTGATTGTATTATATAATCCTTTTTCAATATTAATTGTTCTGTTATGTCTTAATTCTTTAATAAATTCTATTAAATTTTCCATAGTTATTCATTCTCCTTTAAATCTTGCAATTCTTCTATTAAATAATCAATATATTGAGGTTGAATTCCATAAGGCTCAAAATTGTTAATTAACCCCATAATTATTCTATTTAAGTCGCTAGGATTGTACTCATTCCACAATTTGACAATTAAATTATCAATCGTGTTAACCATAAACTCATAAGGTAGTAAATCGTTTTCATCAATCATTTGGCTAGGTAATTCATCAATAATAGTCATAACCAAGTCGTTATAATCACTGCAATTGACGCATCCACAATATTTGTCGTTTTCCGGTAAATCAATGTCGACTTTATTTAATGACATTATACTTTTATTCTCAAAATCTATTAACATATATCTATTCATATATACATCTCCTATTTACCTATCTTTTTTATTTTTTTAATAGCATTGTCAAGTTCCTTAAAATGCAACCCAACAACTTCTGCTTTATATTCTACATCAAATAGCAATGCCATAATATTACATAGTTCACTATCTAATTTATTTATTGATTGTAGTGCCTCTTTATCGTTTCTAAACATTTTTTTCATTTTACCTAACATATTAATCATCCCATTCTAATAATTGTTATAATCAAAATTAATTACTAAGTCTGTTTCAAAGTCTTCCCAATTTGCACAATGTAGCATTGTTATAGTAAGCAAATTAATCTTATCTTCCCACGTCATAGTCTTAAATTTTTCTTTTTCACTTTGTCCGACTTCATCTTCAACGTATCTACTCAATACTTCATTTACTAATCCTATTTGGTTTTCTAACGCATTTGTTATCTTATACATTTCACTCATAATTAATTACTCCTCGTGTCAATTCTAATGATTGAATTCTTGCTTATTTTACCATCTTCAATCCATTCTTTAAGGTATTTAAATAATGTATCTAAACTTTCGTAAACATACTCAAAACTTTCGTTTTTAGGGTATTTTATGTTTGTAATAGTTAATTCATAAAACATATTAACATCTCCTTAAAATGTTCTCATAGGTAATAAATACCCACGTTCATTTGTTTTTGTATTTGTTAATTTTATAATTGGTTTATTATTTTCTCCTTTTTTTAAATAAGCATTTAATATTCTTTTATTCATAATTATTCACTCTCCAATTCATCAATTATCATTTGTTTTAAGTCGTCTAAGTCGTCTTTATAAATATCTTGTAAATTACCATATGCGTCAATTTTAAACAATTCGTTATTTAAATTACAATCACCCATAAAATAATATAATCTTAATAATCCGTCTCTATCAATTATACTTTTCGCTATTTCTTCTATTGTATCGTAATCATACCAATCTTCGAAAAGAACATCTAATTGAAAATCTTGACTCTCATTCATATAATCAATACAAGTATTTCTTAAATTACAATATGTCTTTTCATAATCATAACTAACTTCAATATCTTTTATTTTCTTCAATAATTCTTGTTTTGTCATATACATTCCCTCTTTCTTTATGTCCTAATTATATCACTACTTTTTTCCAAACGTAGTATTTTAGGTAAAATTATTTAAAATTTTCTAGCAAATTTTATAACACTATCATAATCTTTATTTTCTAATCTTTCATACTCTTTATCTGTTAAACCGATAATCTGTGTCGTGAACCCCAGTGGCACGTCGTGACTATGTTCAGTCAAATACAATACTTTACCATTTTTTGATGATGATTGATAGAATAAATCACAATCATAATCCCTATAAAACACGTCAAGATAATTGTGTATAAAAGTATAACCCGTTTGACCTCTCCAATTACTATTATAACCAACCATTAAGAAATGATTGTATTTTTTATAATCCATTAGTAAACTCAACACGTATTTAATATGCTCCTCGTCTGTTTCAAAATACTCAATATTATTGAAATTTTCAACAACTTGCGACAATTCTACACCCTCGACTATTGTATAAGAACTATCTTCTTCATCACAATAAAATTCTTGAAAATCTACCTTTATATTCTCATTTGGGACACTATAATAAACTCCAATATCTTTTAATAAATCTATATTTTCAAAATTACTATAAATAACTTGGTGTCTTTCTGCATAACCTTTTTTCATATATCATCACTCCTTATAAATCAAAATGAAACTCATCGATGAATAAAACTTCTTCTTTTATCTTTTTCGGCATCAATACCTCAAAATATGACGTGTTTGTAAAATCAAACCCACCTCGCCAATCTAAAAGCCTTGTATTGCCATTTTCAAATTCAACAACATAAATGTCTTTTTTGCACCCAATATGTCCATTGTGTGTATTTTTTAATCGACAATTTTTAAGTCTTGATATTTTTACTATTTTACTATTTTGCATAACTTCTTACCTCTTCCCTCAGCTACTAACTCTTCTGTTTCTGCGTCATAAATGCTCGCAACATAATTATGTATTTGTGAATCTAACCCAACTCGCTCGATAATACTATCTAAACTCAAATTCCATATACATTCATAAGGATAACTAAAATCGTGCCATTCTAAATTTTCATCAACCATATATGCACCAAAATTCTCAATATAAGCATACACTTTATACATATTATTCAACCTCCATTCTGATATCATAATCTTTGTCCAATTCTTTGACTAAATCCTCTTGCAATCCATAACTTGCGATAAATGAAATCATATCGTCGATTAAGAATAACAAGTCTCTTTCTTTTATATTAATTTTTATATCTTCTTGTGCAATTTCAATTTCTTTCATTTAAATCAATCTCCTTTTTCAATATATCATCAATCTCTAATGTATCAATAGAAGTTGAATAAAAATCTATATCATTTTGCCCGTGCATTGTGATATATAAATGGTCATTATATAAACCATAAGTATCACTACATATATCACAAGTCCAACCAATGTAAGCATTGTATTTAATAAATAATTCCTTAAGCTCTTTTAAAAATTCCTTTTGTTTTATCGTCAAATTTTTCATAATATCAATCTCCTTTTTCTTTCATTTGATAAACCAATTATAACATCTGTTTTTTCCAAACGTAGTATTTCAGGTAAAATTTTTACTTTTTTTTTCAGTTTTTTCAATATTTAAAAAAAGTTGTAAAAAAATATTGCTAAAATCGGTACTTAATAAACAAAATTAATAAAAATGTTTATTATCTGTCAACAGATGTCAACAAACTTTTTAACTCTGTTGACAACTCTGTTGACAATAAACCCGCATAGATATGCCAAAAAATCAATTTGTCAACAATGTCAACAATATTTTTCTATATAAATATATACGTGAAAAAAAAATAAATAATTGAATAATAATAATAATTGAATAATCTAATATCGTAATTATTATATAGTGTAAAGTATATGTAAAGTAATAGCAATATTATTATAAATTATATCATATTATATCATATCGTATTTACACTCAATTTTCTTTTTTTTTTTTTCGCCTATAATATGTTGGGAAAAAAAATCTGTTTTTTTGTTGACAATTTGCATTTTTTCCCAGAAGTATGCCTGTTTATTGTCAACAGACTCGTCAACAAAGTCGTCAACGATGTCAACAAAGTAGTGACTTAGTTGACACAATATAAGATAAAGTAGAATAGTATGATGATGTATGATAAGGTATGATAATATATTTTACTTTACACTTTTTTGAGTATCAACTTTACATTTAGTTTACATTCATATACCCCCTATCTGTGATGAAAATTGTGTTGAAAAATGGGTAGGGGTAGATGTTTTTGTTCAATCTTGTTGCTTTTTGATTTGAAGTAAATTATGTATAAGTGCTTATTTTTTTGGTTGAATTATTATTTTATACATACTATCAAACCCTACACAAGAACCAAAATAAACTACATTATCTTTTTTACTAGTTCTGTTTTTAGTCCATATGTAATCTTTTATCAATCCCTCTTTTTTAGCTTGAATAACAACTTTTTCTCTACAAGCTGCAATTCTTTGTCCAGTTTCTTTCATTGTTATTTCTAGTCTTTCGTTTAATTCGTTTAAAATATCTTCTTTCATATACATTCCTCTTTTCTTTCGTTTTCTTGATGCTATTGTAACACGTGATTCTTTGATTTGTAGTATTTTAGGTAAAATTGTTGTAATTTATTTTGAAAAATGGTATAATTTGAGTATGAAAAGGTTGTTTTTCATTTTCAAAAACTCATTATCTCATTATCTTGATGCTCTTACGTCTCAAAATTTCCTTATTCCATTGCACAAACATTTGTTCGCCATTCAACAAACATTTGTTTGCTTTATTTTATAGTGGTTTTTTAACCATTTTAAAGACCTTTCTAGTCATCAAATACATTCTATCAATTACTTGTAAAACACTTCTTACAATCCTTATAAATGCCCTTTTTTAATGACATCTTGATTATATCATCACTTTTTTAATTATGTAGTAAATCAAGTAAAATTAAATAGAGCCACTTTTTAGCTTTCTTCTACTTCTATTGATAGTTAATATTAAGCAATAAAAAAGACGTCTTAAAACGTCTAAAAATGCCGTTTAAATAGATGCAGTTGGTCGTAAATTATTAGAACGTGTTGAACTTCGTATAATATATATTATGTTAACCGATTATGAGATAAAAAAAAAGAACTTTTACAAGTTTTCTTTTAAATTCGTTTGTAGTTCTCTGTATAGTTCCTTTTTGTCATCCTCGCTCAAGTAGTTACAAGCTAAATGCAAGCTATATGATAGCTCAAGAGCTAAGTTCTTAAGCTCGTCTTGTGTTAACTTGTGTCCCTCGTTTGCTATGTAGTCGAATAATTGCTCGTCGTTTACATTGTTTAATAAGTTTTCTTTTTCCATATTTTCCCATTCTCCTTTTATCTCTCGTTTATTAGTATATTATCTTTAAATATGAAGTACTTATCATTTACTAAACTTTTCAACTTGTCTATGTCATCGGTTGTATATCTGTGAATATTTGCAACTTTTAAATAGTTTTTAACTTCTTTTTCTGTGTCAAATTCTTTTATATACTTTATATCGTTATTTACTTTATTGAGTTCGTAAACTATGTATATCTTTTTTGTTAAGTAAATGCTCTTATCGTTCTTTAGGTCGTAGATTGCAAGCTGGTTGTTATCTATGCCAAAAGCTACTGCGTTTTGCTTATCTTGAAAGTGTTTTGATATATCTAAGTATATTGTGCCATTGTCTACCCAAAGACCAATATAAAAATGTTGTTTATTTTTGATAAGTTTTTGATAGTCCTGTACCTTGTTTATTATAATGTTTATGTCTGTGTTGATGGTAAAGGTTGTTTCGTGGTTAGCTAGTGAAACCATAAAGCCTTTTTTTTGGTTAATTGATTGATAGTACTTGTCTAATGTTGCACCACCTTGTTTGATTGATTTTAAAATTATTTCTTTTAAATTTTCCATATTTTTTTATTCCTTTTCTTTTATTTTTCTTGTAAGTATTCCTCAAGCTGAGTAATTCTTTTTTTACCTTGTCTATTTTTATAAACTATGTAATATCTCAAGGCTTTTAGTAAGAATGTTTGTAAACCACTTTGTATGTAGTTTTCAAATTCAGCTTTTGCAGAATAATATAAATCGTTTTGTTTTTGATTAAAATTTAATGCCATATATATAACCACCTCTTGTATATATCTTATCAAATTACTTTATATTAGTCAATAAATCATCAACATCTTAGCTATAATAATTTTTTATACCTGCTATAAATTATATTTATATCAAACACTTGTTCGTGTCTTTTCCTACTCTGTGGATTTCGTGTGGAGTGCCTAGAGGGGGTGGATAGTCCACAGCCCCCGGTCGGAGATTAGGTGCTCTAGCAAAATTTTTACAAAAACACCCTCTTTACATTCTTCATCATCCATGCTATAATCAACAAAAGAGGTGAACAAAATATGAATATTTACGAAACTTACGACATCACCATGCTCATGTTCCTAAACATGCTTAACGAAAATGTATTTTACAATATCAACGATTATCGTTTCATCATCCAAGACGAAGTTTTCAGATTCGACATTAAAACAAAAGAATTCGTTCGTGATTTAGGACATGGTCAAGAACGTGTTGTAAATAGCACAAATTTTAAAAATTTAGATGAAACCATCACAGTCCTTCGTGTTATTGGTAGAGACGACACAGAGGAGGAAGAAGTCGATGAATAGTGATTTTAACGTTTACGTATATCTTGTTGACAAACGTAATAATGCACAATCTGAACTCGTTGACCTTGAAGAGATAATATTCCATCAAGACGAAGTGGAATTTGAGTGGTTTAACTGTGAAGATGAATTTGGCAATATGCAGGAGCACATGACTTTGCCGTATGACGATTTCCTATTCTTCCAAGATGATTATGAGGTTCACGTAAAGGTCGTGAAATAGCTATGAAATATCTTGAAACAGTTCTTATTGTCCTTATTGTTCTTTATGGTATTAAAGTTTTAAAACACATCAAGGAGTTTATGAGAGATTGGATATTAAATGAGTTTTCGATAAGATTGTTAACAAATAAAACTGATTATAAGTATATTACAGAGTCATTTAGTGATAGTTATCCACAAGGTTTGATTAATAGCAAGTGTCATTTTAATGCTTATAATCAAGCTGTTAGATTGGTAGATACATATAAAAAAGACTGTGAAATTGTCGTTTGTTTATGTCTTGCTCGTGATGATGACAATGTTTTTGTGCATTTTATTAATCGTGAAGTTGAAACGGGTGAATATTTTGACATTACGTTGGGTGCGTATGGGCATGAAAGATTTTTGTATTATAAAGTCGCAAGTATCGAGTTTGATGTATATAGCAGACGTATGATGAAGCCTGAAAACATGCTTATAAGATATAAAGAACAAATTCTCAAAGATAATTTTAATTGGTTTGAACGTTTGTTTGTATCGGTTGATGATATTTAAAAGGTTACTTATGTAACTTTTTTCTTTTTGCATTATTTTTCATTTAGTGGTATAATTTGAGTATTGTAGAGTATTGTGAAGTAGCAGGTGATTCTATGGGTAAATACGTAACCAATTTAATGATAAACGAGTTCAAATTGAGGGAGCTCGGTACGGATTTTATGGGTTATGATTTACAGCGTAGTGATTTTTACACTTTTCATCATTTGATTATTCCTCGTAGAAATTGTAAAAAAGAGGGTGTTGGTGACGGTTATCATAGATGGAATGGTGCGATTTTGTTTCGACAACCTCATGATTATTTGCATATTGTTGAGAGATATGATTATGACAGGTTTTTGGCGTTGACGAGTGAGATGATTGATGAAAATGTTAAAGGGTACATCGACCCTGTTAATCTCCGTCATATTGATGACATTTTACGTGGATTTGAAAGAGAATATAGTGGATGTCGCACGAAAAAAGGTCATGAGTTGATTAAAGAAGAGTACACAAGAAGGCTTGTTTTGAAGAAATTTTAAATTTTTGATTATTTTTAGTTGACATTATTTTTTGATTGTGGTAATATAGATTTAGGTTGAACCAGTTGATAAACATCAAGTCAATGATGGCTGGAGATATCTATCTGAGCGAAAAGCGAGAGCAGTCTTGTAATGAGCTTGGTTGATGATGGAAACAGATTCAAATAGCGTAACAACGTGAATTAGATATTGTAGTATATTGTTAGAACCTAAAGGTATTATAAAATCGGTCGTGCGAACTTTGAAAGCCTGTGTAACGCATAGAGTGAGTAGAGCAATAGTCAACGTGGTTGACATCATGATTGGACTGTTGTATGTCAAGGAAGTGTTTTGTCGTTGAAACGTGTAAACGTGTATAAGACCGAGTGGAAGTGCGAGTAGGGTAAAGCGACGGAAAGCAAGAAAATGATGGAAAGAATAGGAGATTACTTTCTGAATTATTTGCCTAAGAACCTGAAAGTCGGTAGTCTTCGTGCTACCCACCATAAAAGTGGCGATAATTAACCAGGGTCGCTCCTTGGGGAGGCGTATCGTTAGGTGTGACTGAGTATAGGTGGACATGATATATTATTTGGAAACAAGCATCCTTTTTTCATTGGGGTATAGTTCAATGGTAGAACGCTCGGCTGTTAACCGAGAAGTTAGAGGTTCGAGCCCTCTTATCCCAGCCAATAATAGCTGATTTAATATTTTATATTTCATTTATTATTGCTCCTTTCTATACACTCTTAGTTTAATTGGTAAAACGATGGACTCCAAATCCATAATTCAGAGTTCGATTCTTTGAGGGTGTGCCAAGATGGTTATTCATTTAGAATTACTTCCGTTAATTTGACATAAAAAGGTGTTTGTGTTATAATTAGCTATATATGTTATGTCATATATACATCCCATTTTTCTAGTTCAGTATAGCAAAAGTTATACTGACTTTTTTTTTGGTTGACAAACAAACAAAAGTATGTTAAATTAGTGTAAAGTGGATGTATAATTGACTGGATTGGAGAATTAGATGTTAAACGGAATTGTTGACGTTGATATGTTTTTTTATACATTCGATGACTTTATAAAGAGAAAAGAATACATTAAAAATAAATTGCATACGAAAGATAGAAATTATTACTTTTTGTATCGTATGTTTGTAGAATCACGACCTTGGATGAAGGATTTTTATCGTGGTTGTATTTGGGATTATTTGAACGATTATATGACAGAAGATGAATTGTTAAGTCATTATGAGACTTATATGAAAAAGTATGGTGATAAACGTGCATAATGGTTTGATTACAGATTTACCAGATACAATGAAAGACACCATTAAAGGGCGAATTGAGGAGACTGAGGCGTTAATTGCTGAGGTTAAGGATAAAAGTACTTATGAATACTTAATGGTGCTCATTGGGCTTAAAAATGACTATGAACAGGTTAGTGATTTTGATAAAGCAGATGCTACTGCTCGAGAAGCGTTGGATATTTTATTCTCAGGTAAATTGAATATAAATGTTAAAGAAATGAATAAGTTAGTTCTTAGTTGTTATGATACTAGAGCACGTTGTGGTGATTTTGAATCATTTTTACTTGCGATGGAATGGAAAAGACCGATTGAGAAGCAATTTTATATACCTCGTAGAAGAATTTTAAAGAAATTTGGACTTATTCAAGCGTTTCAAGATGTTGTTGATGGTAAATTGGACTTTTTATGTATAAATCAACCTCCGAGGACGGGGAAATCCACAACAGGTTTATTCTTCATCGTTTTTATGGCTTCGTTATATCCAGATGGTTCGATACTTGGAAACGGACATAGTGCGAGTTTAACACAGTCGTTTTATAACGAAGTTTTGAACCTTTGTACGAGCGAGGAATATAGATTTAACGATATTTTCCCAACCGTATATATCAAGAATAAAAGCTCTGAGTACTCGTTTATCGATTTTAACAGAGAGAAACGTTTCCATACAATGATGTTTAAATCGGTCGACGGTGGTACAACAGGGTTAGCAGAAGCAAGTACACTTTTGTATTGTGATGACTTGGTTAAGGATGTTGAAACAGCGAATAACCCAGATAGACTTGAAAAATTATTTTATACATATACATCGACAATACAAGATAGAAAAGTGCAAAGATTGTGCAAGGATGGTGTTTATAGACCTTGCCCTGAAATTCATATAAATACACCTTGGAGTATTCACGATGTTACCAGTAGGCTTATCGCAATTTATGGTGATGACGGTCATAATCCTCGTGTAAGAATTATTTCGATACCTTGTTACGCTGAAAACGGTGAAAGTAATTTTATGTATGATTACGGTAAAGGATTTGATGTTGATTATTATAAACAACTTGAAGCAAGTGAAGACCCTGTTATTTTTAGTGCAAAATATTTGATGAAACCTATCGAACGTGATGGAAGACCGTTTACAGAAGATATGCTTAGTTATTATTATGAACTGCCCGATGGAGAACCGGATAGAATTGTTGCATATAACGACGTTGCTCATGGTGGTGATGACTTTATGTCTATGCCTATTGGTTATGTATACGGAAATGAAATTTACATTCATGATGTTTTATTTGTCAATCAACTTGATGATGACAAAACAAGACCATTGGTGTGTCAAAAAATTATTGATAATAATGTTGGTAGAATCGGTTTTGAAGAAAACAACGGTGGTAAGCAGTACGCCGATTTAATCATTTTAGACTTAAAAAGAAGAAATTATAAATGTAATATCACAACACATAGAGCACCTACTAATAAATCAAAGTTGGATAGAATCCTAAGTTGTCAAAGTGAAATTAAAGGTGTCGCAACAGAATTCGGTACATATCGAATTTATTTTAAAGCGAAAAAAGTTCGTGAGAATAATAAAGAATACAATGATTTCATGAAGAACTTGCATAATTGGTCTCAAAAAGAAGGTGGGACGCAAAAACGCCAACATGATGACGCTCCAGATAGTTTGGCAGGGTTAATCACAAACGTACTAAATGGTAATGTAAAAGGTAAAGCTAAGAGCATAGATGTTAAGGGATGGTTGTAATGCGTAAAATTGACACAAATTTGACACTAAAACAAATGTATGGTATAATTGGAACGTTAAGATTGAATACTTGAAAGAGGGTGAACCATGGCATACGATGTAAAATCCATAGCACCAAAATCGGTAGACTTAAATCGTGGTAGACATAAGATTATCTTAGACTATGAAGAAGTTACACAAGAAAATGTTGTTGAAGTTTTACAAAAAGCTATACCTTGGCATACTCGAAACGTTAAAGACGTTGAGTATTTGATTGATTATTTTCTAGGAGACCAAGATATTCTTCGTAGGTCTGCACCTACAACATCAACTGTAAACAATCAAGTTGTTGTTAACTATGCTTTACCTATCACACGTGAAATTATAGGATATACATTCGGAAATCCTGTTGAATATGTTCAAAAAGATGTTGGTGAAAGAACAGATGTTAAAACTTTGACAGATGTTTACGATTACGCAGGTTCTTATTTAGAAGATATTATCACAGCAATATATTCTAGTATTTGTGGCGTTGGATATCAAATTACGTTACCTAGTGAAGAAATTAGTATGGACTATGTGCCTGATGTACCTTTGACAATTAAAGCGTTACATCCATCAAACACATTCTGTGTATTTAGCAATAAAATCGGCAATCCAATGATAATGTCGTGCACAATAATACATACAGAAAACGAAGGCGACACATATATTTGTTATACAGATACAGATGTGTTCACAATATCAAATAACTATAATAACATAGTATCAGAAGTTAATGCAATAGGATATAATCCGATAACTATGTTTCCTAATTCAATATTTATGACAGGAGACTGGGAACAAGCGATAAGTGTAATGAACGCAAGTAACGTAGTTGCGAGTGATTCATTAAACGATATTGAAGGTACAATACGAAGTTTATTGGTGCTTTTAGGAGCTGAGTTTGAAGATGATGACGATGGTTTATCAGACATCAAACGTAAAAGGTTATTGACATTAACTAATCCACAAGGACAAAATGTTGATGCTAAATTCATATCACCACAAATAGATAGTTCTAGTATTGAGAATATTAGAGAATATTTAGAAAGAGCTAGAAACATAATAACTGGTATTCCAGATAGACAAACTGCAAGTGGTGGAGATACAGGAACTGCTGTTTTAAATAGAAACGGTTGGACTGATATCGAAATTGTAGCACGATTAAAAGAGTTGTTCTTTAAAGATGCTAAAAAAGAGCAAATGAACGTTGCAATTCAAATTCTAAAATTAGTCGGTAAAGTATCGAACGATATGAATCCATTGAATATTGATATTACAATCGGTAGACATACAACAGATAATTTACAAACTAAAACACAAGCATTTAGTACATTGGTTGCTACTGGTGAATTAGCTACAATAGATTGCTTAGAAATGTCTGGTTTAACAAACAGAGTAAATGAAGTTGTTGAACGTGGAGAAAAAGCAAAAGAAGAAAGAGAAGCTAAACAAGTTGTTAAAACGTTAGCCGATGATATGATAAATAAAGATAAACAAACAGATGAACAAAACAACGAAGAAAATAATCAAGAAAAAAATTAGGAAAACAGCTTGACAACATTCCGTCTGTATGATATATTAAATACAAACAGAATTGTTAAGAAATGTTAATATGGATTTTTCCTAATATTACTTGATTGTAGGCTTTTATG
>CALASV010000023.1 GCA_937888895.1 uncultured Clostridia bacterium
TTTCGTCTTTCATAATATGCATTTCGTCTTTCATAATATGCATTTCGTCTTTCATAATATGCATTTCGTCTTTCATGATATGCATTTCGTCTTTCATAATATGCATTTCATCTCTCAAAGATGCTTCCATCTTATCCATGCGATATTCCAATTCCTTGGAGTTGTTGTTCACAAGCTCGCTAATTGCTAAATACAATTCATTAGTTGTCATATTGCTCCCCCTTCCTTCATAAGTAATATTTATGTAATAAAAGAGTCGTACTCCCCAACAATGCAACTATAAATCGAGACTCCAAAACTTATTTATGCATCATAAATTACTCTTTTATAACCTTATCTAATTCTTGTATACTTGGGAAATAGAGACGAAATGTCCAGACCAAGTAGACAATGACTATATCATTCTTGATAGATATAGAATAACACAGGCTACCGTGTGGAAGCAAGGTGTTTTTATTATAAAATATTTCATTAAAAACTTCTTAGAAATTGAGTTGCATATTTTCCATAGTGTGCTATCATATAGTTACAAAATATTTAAATGCCTACCTTGTACCGTGCCAAGTACAAAGGCAGGCATTTTTATTTTCGCTTCAAGTTTGATTCTATTTTACGGATTATTTTTACATCCTCCCCATTCTATTACTGTAAAACCAACTCTTTTAAATGGCTCAATCCTTGGTTCTTCTACCTCAATGTAATCTTCTAAAGGCTGATATACCATAAAGATTCGCAGAACACTATCTGGAGTTGGATTTATATCCAATGCTGCATTATCCGTATATAATTCCTGCTGGAATGTAATAAGATTGTAAGGATTATCCTGCATCTGAGGTAACCAATATACAATAAACTCATTGTATTCCTTAGGGGTCAATCCCATTTCTTTTAAAGTATTCTGAAGGAACTTGGCAGTGTCTTCGCCTTTTACTACAAATCCTTTAGACATATCATATTCTACATCTTGTGTCCCTTCCCAGAAGAGATAAGAATATTCTTCGTTGTCTCCAAGGTTTATCAATGTACCATCTGGATGTGCAAGGATATTCCATCCATCATTGTATTCTGGATATGTACAAATTAGTTCGCCCTTTAGGTCTAGTTTTACATTAACCTCTGTATCTTTTTCTGGATATAAATAGATAACAGGTTTATCAGCAGTTTGTGTAATTGTATCTATAGCACTCTGAATCTTATCTCTAAACATTAATGGTACTAGACCAAATATAATTAGTAATACAAGTATAATGATAAATAACTTGTTTACCTTAATCTTTGGTCTTGATATATCTTTAGAGGCACCATTATATGTATCAATTGCATTCTTTGCTTCTCTCAAGCCAATTCCTGTAGACTCACGTAATACTTTTATTGCCTCCATCTGATTATTATTTTGTATTAAAGCAATAACCTTGCTTCCAATTTCTTTCGAAACAATCACACCACCGATACGAATCGTATCTATATCTGTATTCTGTAATGCATAATTATTGATTGCATGCTCTGTAGTAAATGTTGCACCACAATATTCGCATACACTAGTTGTATTATTATCATCTACCACAATCTGTGCATTACAATTGGTGCATAACGCCATATTGTTCGCCATAAAATTTGCCTCCTAATTTATAATTCAAACACCGAGGAGACACTGCCCCTCGGTGTTATTCTAATTATTATTTTGTATACTTAATTTTATAACAATACCTAGGTTCTACAGATTGATAATACTTTCCATTTACCTTTTCGTAAGGAACAACATAGAAGTAATATGTCTTACCCTTTTTGAGTTTACTCTTACCAAGCTTGCTTACTGTGCAGGAAGTTGTTTTCCCTTTATTAATAGTCTTTACTTTCTTGTAGCCAGACTTCTGCTTTGTAGATGCGTATACTACATAGCGATCTGCTCCTTTGAGTTCATCCCAAGTAACCTTAATTCCTTTTTTTGTACTTTTGAGTTTTGTGATTTCCAATTCTCTAGATACATATTTCCAACTTGACCATGAACCATATGCTTTTTTACCACTATCATCTACATATGCTCTTACTCTGACTTTAAACATATAAAATTTAGCAAAGTTCTTATTCTTTACAGTAACATAACCAGAACCCTTCTTTGTCTCAGTTAGAAGTTTCTTTCCTTTGCCATCTGCTCTGTATACTTGGAACTGGTAACCATCTGCATTCTGCTTGTCATAGTTACATTCAATGCTCATACTCTTACTATAAGTTGATACAGTACCCTCTACTCCTGTTACTTTGGATGGTGTCACCTTAGCATAATATGTCGTTGGATATGCACTTGATAATGCAACATATGCTCCATTTGCAGTTGTTTTATAAGGTGTTACTGATATTTTGTATTCACTATCTTTTTCTAAGTTTGATAATTTAGTACTACATCCGGTAACATATACCTCGTTTGGCTCATCATTGTAATCGTTAAAATATTTCACCAAATATCCTGAGGCTTCATCTACACCAGTCCATGATATAGATACGGTTTTTGTAGTAGATGCTGTTTTCTTAAAGTTTGTAATCGTACTATCTGGAGAGGTTACACATTCTAAAACATCTGAAAATGCACCATATGTGTAGT
>CALASV010000024.1 GCA_937888895.1 uncultured Clostridia bacterium
ATAATCAATTTAATTATGGCAGCTCTGTATGCAGAAAAATTACCTCATTATAACGATGGAGGGTCTAAACATTATTCCTACGGATATAAACCAGAGTTTAATAATACTCCTTGGGTATTTTGTATGCTCAACAATTTTGGTGGTCGTTTAGGGCTTCATGGTCATTTGGATAATTTATTACATAACATTCCTTTTGTTTTGAATCATTGTGAGAGAATAAAAGGAATTGGAATTACGCCAGAAGCAAGTGCGAATAATCCTGTATTATATGACTTTTTATTTGATACTATTTGGCAAGAAAATAGTACAGAACAATTGCAGGAAATAGACTTGGAGAAATGGATTTCTTCTTATATAAAGAGAAGATATGGAAGTTTTTCAAAAACAGCAAAAGAAGCATGGGACATTTTACTAAATACTGTGTACTTAGCAAAATATAATAAATTAGGACAAGGTGCTCCAGAATCTATTGTAAATGCAAGACCTGATTTTGTCATTCATGCAGCATCAGCGTGGGGTAATTCAAAAATTAGTTATTCATTCGCAGAATTGGAAAAAGCAGGAGCATTGTTATTAGAAGATTATGAAATATTATGTCATAGTGAAGGGTATTTGTATGATATAGTAACGATATTGCAACAAATTTTGTCGAATCGAGCATTCGTCTATCATAAGGAATTAGTAGAAGCTTATGAAAAAAGAAATTTAGAACAATTTGAAGAAAAAGCAATGAAATTTTTAACTATCATAGAACAGATGGAACTTGTTACAAGTACAAATAAGCATTACTTATTAGGGCGTTGGATAGCACAAGCAAAAGCACTTGCAAGTAGTGCAGATAAAGATTGTAAAAAATTGTATGAGCAAAATGCAAAAATGCTAATTACAACATGGGGAGAATATGAGCAATCAGAAATAGGAAAACTCCATGATTATTCCAATCGTCAATGGTCAGGACTCATAGGAGATTTTTATAAAATAAGATGGATGTATTGGTTAGAAGATAGAAAAAAAGAACTACGAGGAGAAAAAGTGGAGGAAAGAAATTGGTTTGCATGGGAATGGAATTGGGTGAAACAGCAAAAAGACTATCCAACCAAACCGAAACAATTAAATTTAAAAGTTTTATGGGAGCAAATACGTTTTTCTTTTTGTTGCATAAATCAATAATTTGTTATATAATCACAGTAGTGCAAATATTAATTTTTATATCAATGGAAACAAATCTTATAAAGATATTGTGAATAGAAGAAAGGAAGGTACTTATTATGGGAATTATCTCTCGTTTTAGAGACATTATGGCTGCAAATATCAACGCTCTTTTAGATAGAGCTGAAGACCCTGAAAAGATGATTGACCAGTTGATGAGAAATCTTGCTTCTGACCTTGCAGAAGTAAAGGAAGAAACAGCAGCAGTAATTGCAGAAGAAAAGAGAACAGAAAGAGAAATGAATGAATGTGGCAAGGAAATAGCAGAATTAACAAGTTATGCTATGAAAGCAGTTCAGGCAGGAAATGATGGGGATGCTCGTAAGTTTTTAACAGAAAAAGCTGCATTAGATGGCAAGATGGCAGGTCTTACCGAAGCATATCAGTTAGCGCATCAAAATGCAGATAATATGCGTGCAATGCATGACAAATTGGTACAGGATATCAATCAGTTAGAAGCAAGACGCGAAATGATTAAAGGTAAAATGGCAGTTGCTAAAACTCAGAAAAAGATTAATGAGATTACTGGTAATGCTGTATCTAGTGCTAGTGATAGTATTGCAGCTTTTGAACGTATGGAAGCAAAGGCAAATAAAGAATTAGATAAAGCAAGAGCAATGGCTGAATTAAATAAAGGTGCAGATACAAAGATTGAAGATTTAAAAGCAAAATATTCTGTAAATTCTAGCGTAGAAGCAGAATTAGCAGCTTTAAAAGCAGGATTAATGAAGTAATTTAGAAATAGAAATAACCTTCGGCAGAATAGTAGAAGTGTATGATACAATGTACTATAATATGCCGAAGGTTTTTATTTATCTGAATCAAATAAGTCTTATATTTTTAGCGTGTAAAGCAATTATTCCATAATTTTAGAAGTATCAAGTGGAAATGAAATAGGATATATTTATATAATATAAAACATAAGAAAAGGAGTGTATTTTTATGGGTAGAGAAGGCGGTGGAGGCCGTGTTAGTGGAGGTCGTAGTGGAGGTGGAAGTTTCTCTCGAAGTGGTTTAAATAGTTCTCCTCGTAGTGGTGGTGGAGGTCGTAGTGGACTTGGTGGAGCTGGAGGCTCTGGTGGTGGATTTTCTGGTAGACCAGGAGGGTTTGGTGGACCAAATATTTTTAATAGTGGACCAAGACCTCCAAGACCGAGTCATTCAAGACCTGTTATTGTAAGACCAGGGCATCAGACAGTAATTATCAATAATACAGGAAATACAACATCTACAAATCAAACAACGCAACAAACAACAAATACGACAAAAGAAAAGGAACAGACAATACCAACACCAAAACCATTGACAATGGAACAAAAAATTAGTCGTGCTGAGCGACTGGCAACAGAAGCTAGAGAAGCAAAGAGAGGTATCACAAAATGGTTTATAGTAGCAGTTGTTCTTTTTGCCTTTGGAATTTTTCTTGCTATTACTTCTGGTGGAGATGAGTATGAAAAAGCAATTTTAAGTGAAACGGTCAATGTTGGCTATGCTTTTGATGAAGGATTTACAAATAATGGTGGAAAGACAGAAGAAGCTTGTAAAAACTTTTATGAAGCAACAGGAATACCTCTTTATTTTTATACGGTAGGAACGTTCAATGCACCATCATCTACTTGTGATGACTTTACTGCACGTTTATATGATACTTTATTTAAAGATGATAATCATGTATTAATTGCTTACTTTGATAATGTAGATTATTGGAGT
>CALASV010000025.1 GCA_937888895.1 uncultured Clostridia bacterium
TTTCCTGTTAAATGGATACCAACTACTTTTGGAAGTTTAATATCATAAGTTTTCTGTAATAATTGTTTTACTAATTCTGGACCACCTTCACCAATTGCCATAGTACCTAATGCACCATATCTTGTGTGGCTATCAGAACCAAGAATCATTAAACCACCACCCGCAAGCATTTCTCTTGCAAATTGATGAATTACTGCTTGATGAGGAGGTACATAAACACCACCATACTTTTTAGCACAGGATAATCCAAACATATGGTCGTCTTCATTGATTGTACCACCTACTGCACAAAGGCTATTATGACAGTTCGTTAGTACATAAGGAACTGGAAATTTTTCTAAACCACTTGCTCTTGCTGTTTGAATAATACCTACAAAAGTAATATCATGAGAAGTAAGCTTATCAAACTTAATTTTTAATTGTTCCATGTTATCGGATGTGTTATGAGCAGAAAGAATTTGATATCCTAATGTATTTTTCTTGCATTCTTCTGCTACTGGTAATTGTTCTGCATATTGCTTATATTCTGTAGCAATTGCTTCTTCTGGAACTATATGTGTACCAGAAAAAACATAAGCTCCTTTGTTAAATAATTGAATCATTTTTTATCCTCCATATTGTAACTGTAACGCTAAAAGAGAACAGTTTTTCACTGTTCCCTTCGTTATAACTTATTTTCTTGTTTTTAAAAGAAAACTAAGTTGAAGTTCGTAGTCTTTGTATAATAATGGTACTTTAATTACTGCTGTTTCAGCTGAAGAAATAACAGCACTTCCAACAAGAAGTGTTGGTGGAGTAATATCAATAGAAATATTGTTATTGAAAAGAAGTGTTGCTGCATTTCCCATCATCATATTACCAAGCTCACTCAATGCACTCATTGCCATACTATCTAATTCCATTACTGGCATTCCCATCATCATTCGAGATGCGATATCTTTTGCAGTACTCATGCCCATGACAACACAAACTTGACCACTGATTTCTCCTGTAATACCAAGCATAATAAATAAAGGTTCACCTGTGATTGAGAAACTATCTCTGGACATTGGTCCAAATTGTACATCTATTTGACAAACCTGTTGTAATACCTGTTTTGCAGATATTAAAAAAGGGTTTAAATGTTCTGCTTTTATTGCTGGCATTGTTTCCTCCTTCTTGACTTTTTTCGAAGTTTTACTGTATTCTTTTATTGTTCTTTATTTGATATCATAACAGAAACAAACAAAAGTTTCAATAGATTTTCAAAATCGTTTTTTTATTTTATATTATTTTGGGTAAATAAATACATTCCTACCCCTGCTGCTATTGTGATATTAAGAGAATCTACTTCCTTTGATTGGGGAATAATAACACTTGTACCTTGTTGTAAATAAGAATTGTCTAATCCTGTTGCTTCATTACCAAAAACTAAAGAAAATAATTTAGGTTTTGGACAATTATCAACGGTAAGTTGCCTGTTTGCATTTAACATAAAACAAAAAATTTCATGTTTAGGATGTAAGTGTTTATATTCTTCAAAACTTTGAAAGTATTGACAATTAATTCGAAATAACGCTCCCATAGATGCCCTGATTGTTTTTGGATGAAATACATCTACACCAGGACTAATGATAGCTACATTTTTTATTCCAAATCCGATAGCAGTTCGAATAATCGTTCCCATATTTCCCATATTTCCTGGATTCACTAATACAATATGTGAACTATCTTTTTGTAATGTATCTTGATATTTTTTAAAAACACCAATAACAAAACAATTTTCTTTATCACTTAATTTGTGAATTATTTTATCTTGATATAATATGGGAATATGATATGGAGTTGTTAAAGCCTTTATCGTTTCTATGTCTGTAAATGTAGAATGGACATAAATCTCTAATACTTCTTCTGGTCTTGTTTTTAATAATTCAATCGTAGGAAATGCTCCTAATGTATAAGAATATTGGGCATCTTTTTTATAAGGTTTTATATCCATTTTTTATCACCCTTCACTTTGAAGTTTATGAGCAGATTCTTTTAAATGCTCCATAATTTTTACAACATAATTGACACTTGTTAAATTGCGATTGCATTCTTCTAATGTTTCCTCTGCCCCTGCAGTAACTTCTTCTGTAACAGAATATACATGTTCAATTTTTTCTTCAATTTGTTTGTTAGCATCTGTTACAATATCTACTGTTTCTTTTAAGCAAGAAGCTTGTGTAATAATGCCTTGTGTACTATGATGAATTTTTTCAAAGTTTTCAGCAGTTTTATTTACATATCCATTTTGTAATTGACTACTTTCTAAAAGAAGGTCCGTTGCTTGTGATACTTCTTCAATGGATTGTACAATATTTTCTATCAATTTATTGATATCCCCTGTTGCACCATTCGTTTGAGAAGATAAATTAGAAATTTCAGAAGCAACTACGGAAAATCCTCGACCTGCTTCTCCAGCTCTAGCTCCTTCAATACTAGCATTTAATGCTAGTAAACCTGTTTGATTTGCTACATTGCTAATCAATCCCATAATATCCTTCATTTTCGTAGCATATTCTTTTAATCCAGTTACTTTGTTTGCTACTTCATTTCCAGATGTTTCAGAAATTTTTACTTGCTGTAACAAGTCACTCATAATTACATTACCTTGTTTTAAGTTTTCTTGTGCAGTAGTAATTTCTTCTAAAATAGATTTTACAGATTCATCTACATTATAAATATGTTGATTGATTAATTCTGTGCTTTGTTTTTGTTCTACCATAGCTTCAGCTGCAGTATTTGCTCCTGAAGAAAGACCTTCCATGGCTTGTTTTGTTGTATGTGTAGCATCTTTTAATTGTTCGGTTTGTTCTACTACTTGAATAATATTTTCTGTAATATCAAGTGCTATTTTTAATGTCTTTTGAAGTAATTCTTCGGATAATTGTTTCTCATGGTTTGCTTTTTCGATATGAGCATTGTTTATTTTACTAATCATTCTTGTTGACATAATCGTAAATGTACCTGTTAAAATTAAACATGCAAAAATAATTTCTGTATTGGTAAGTGCTGTCGCATCAAAATTTCCATTACTAATTAAATATACTGTATTAACAGCATTGATTAATAATGCAGTAATTCCCATAAAAGCAAGAAATTTAATATCAACATATACTCCAAGCAATACAAAAGCAACAATAATATAACAAAATACTAAATTTGTAGTGCTTGTAAATACAACATATCCATATAAAATTAAAAATCCAATTCCTAAAATATAACGAATCATAAAGGAATCTTTTTTTCTAAAATAACAAATAAACGAAACAATACATGGAATTATACATAAAAATAAAACTAATGCATAAGATTCAGGAGTTCTAGCACCTTTTAAAAGTTCAATTAAATAGGCTATTGCAAGAACTACATTAATAATATAAATTCCTATCATTGCCGTTTTATTGTTACTTTGGTCAGCATATCTTTTTTCAGATAAATCCATTTTCTTTTGTTGCATAGATAACTTCTCCCCTCCTTTGTAAATTTTCATATAATACCATTATACAATTGACAGACTATTTTAGTCAATATGAAGTTGCATTTCTTCTGTCACTTTGTTATAATATCGTAATTATAGTTGAAATAAAAATTGAGGTATTTTATGAAAATTACTATTTTAATTGCTACTCATAAAAAATATACAATGCCAAAAGATGCTATGTATCTTCCAATTCATGTTGGAAAAGAAATTTCTTCGATAGCATTGCCTTATTGTACCGATAATACAGGAGAACATATTTCTGAAAAAAATCCATATTATTGTGAGTTAACAGCTCTTTATTGGGCATGGAAAAATTTAAAATCAGATTATATTGGAATGGTTCATTATCGAAGATATTTCGTGAAAAAAAAGCCAATTCCATTTATTAAAGATAAATTTTCTTATGTGTTGACAGAAAAACAATTAAAACCACTTTTGAAAAATTCTGATATTTTACTTCCAAAACAGCGTAATTATTATATAGAAACAAATTATTCTCATTACGTTCATGCTCATCCAGCAGAAAGTATAGATAAAACAAAAATAATCATTCATCAACTTTTTCCAGAATATGATACAGCATTTGAAATTGTTATGAATCGTCGAAAAGCTCATATGTTTAATATTTTCCTTATGAAAAAAGAAATTTTTGATGATTATTGTAATTGGTTATTCACTATACTTTTTGAATTAGAAAAAATATTAGATATTTCTTCTTATGATAATTATAATCAACGTATCTTTGGTTTTGTAAGTGAACTTTTATTAGATGTTTATTTATTAAAAAATGAACTTTCTTATCAAGAACTTCCTGTTTTGTTTATGGAAAACGAACATTGGATTAGAAAAATTTTAGCTTTTTTAAAAAGGAAGTTTCGTAAGTCTTTTTAAGAAGTCTTTGCATATATTTAGTATTAAAAAAGTAATAAGGATTTTTTATGGACGGTTCTTCTTTTGCAACGCCAGTAACAAATATATTTAATGGACGAATTGAAGATATTTCTTTTGAAAATGTTACTGCTTTTGTTACAGTATCTTATGCAGATTGTTCTACTTGTCCTGTAGCACGGCAAATGATAAGACTTGTAGTAAATAATAATACACGAATTTTGGATGAGAATGGCAGACCAGTTCCAATGAACTTTTCTATGCAAGATGGTATGATCGATATCGATAATAATGCTGGAAATATTGATATTGATTTTGCACAAACTGCTAATCAAGTAAATCAAGTTAATGCACCAATGGTACAACAAGGAATGGTAACACAACCTGTAGTTGAACCAATGCAAGAGCGAGTAGTTCAAAGAACAATAATGCATGAAGTTCCACATGTATGTCCAATAAGAACAAAAATAATTAATAATCATGTTTATAGACATACATATAGACCAGAATATTCTTGCTGTGAAGAAAATACTTGCACAAATATTCAATGTGGATCTTGTTGTAATTATTAAAACATTTTAAAATCAGTATAAAATATACTGGTTTTTTTAT
>CALASV010000026.1 GCA_937888895.1 uncultured Clostridia bacterium
AGTGGAAAAAAGAATATGTCAATAAGTCATGGGTAGATGTTAATGCACCATACATAATAGCGTTACAATCGTATGATCAAGTTAATTATGGTAGAGAATATATTTATTCTATGATGGCTTTATTATATGGTCTATATTTTGATGTTGAAACAGAAACATTTCAAAAAAGAGAGTATGTTGTTAAGCCAACTACAAAAGGAAAAATACCTATTAACATTTTTGACACAGAGGAATATGCAAATGTTTCAGCGGTTATTTTTTCTTGTACAAATACATTAGGAAAATTGACAGCATTATCTGTTTCTGAAGGTAATATGTCTTTAAATACAGTTTATAACATAAGAAAAGATTGTTCTGATAATAAAAATAAATATGTACTTCAAGTTGTGAATGAAAATAGTCCCGAAGATTTAGCTGATGGAGTATTCATATTTCATAATCCAAAAGCTAAAAATAAATTACCTAATGATTTATTTAAAAATATTGCAGTAACTCATTTTTATTATGAAGAGGGTGAAATATATTTGTTAGGTAATATGACTCCCTTAGTGGTTCGACTAAATATACCAACAATATTTAAACATATGTATGATCCAGTTATTATGAAGAATTTAAGAAATTATAATAGATTGTCCTTGAAAGAATTTTATGATATGTATTAAGGATTAGATATGATAGTACTTTGATAATAAGAAATGAAAAAAATTTGTTGTAAAATTGTAGATTTCAACTATAAAAAATATTAGAAACCACCTAAAAATAGGTAAATATGACTTATTAATATTGTGAAGTTGGTAAAACAGTGTATTCTTGCAAGGTGTTTAAGATTGTTGATTAATTAATAAATAACATAGTAAATTTAAGGCTTCCGATAGTTTTCTTGGAAGCCTTGTTTTTGGTTTCAAGATAGTTTGTAAAGTGGCTATGAAATGTCTACAAAAGTTTTATTTTATAGTAACTTCTTTTAAATCAGCCAATCGTTTTGGGTCTGTGTGGTTCTTTTTTAATACTTTGATATATTCAAATAAATCTTTTCTAGTGATATCATCTAGTACATATAAATCAGCAATTAGTTCATCTACAATAGGAAGTTCAGAATAATCAAACATGTTCATAATCTTTGTAGTACGTTGGGAAATATAGCATTTCTTTGATTTATTAGGGTTTCGATATCTTTCATCTGTTGGTAATGCTGGAAGTGTTTCTATGATGTCATCATAAGGGTTATCTTTGCAAATAGAATCAATAGGAATATCTAGTATGTTTGAGATTTTTAATGCAGTATCAAAGCGTATGGAAGTATCTCGTTGTATAATGGAATAGAGTGTTGTTGGTGCTATTCCTACTCGTCTAGCTAATTCTTTTACTGTCATATTTTTTCTATCAAGTATATCTTTTAAGTTTTTTCCATATCCCATAAGTAAAGTACCTCCAAGTTCTATGTTATATATGATTTAGGAAATCCTTATTATTTTTAGTATAACATTAAAGTGAAAAGTATGCAATTCGTAAAATAGAGAGAAAATTGAATAAAATTGTTGACAAAATACGCAATGCGTAATAGAATGATACTATCATAGTACGAAATGAGTAATATGATAGTAAATAATACGAAAGGAGTATTTTTATGAAAAAGACGAACTATATGATGACGGTAGAAGATGTGGTGGCAGAATTAGGAGTGTCTAAGCAAAAGGGTTATCGTATCATCCGACAGTTGAATGCAGAGTTGGAGGCTGCTGGTTTTATGACAGTTCAGGCGAAAATTCCAAGAACTTATTGGAGTGAGAGATTTTATACTGGAAAGCAAACAATAGGATAGGAGATAACAACATGGCAGTATCGAAAGAAGCAGATAAGGGAACGTGGACATCTCAAATTTGGGTAGTAGATTGGCAAGGGAAGAAAAAGCATAAGAAAAAGAGAGGATTTGCTACTAAAAAAGAAGCATTAGAGTGGGAGCGTTCCGTTTTACTTACAGCAAAGTCAGATATGAGTATGAAATTAGCAGATTTTGTGGATATTTATTTTAGAGATAAAGAAAATGAGTTGAAACAACGAACCATTCGGAATAAGAAATACATGATAGAGCAACATATTATTCCATCTTTAGGTGATAGACCAATGGATAGTATTACACCTGCTGATATTATTCAATGGCAAAATATGATTCGAAGTCAGGGATTTAAGGAAACTTATCAGAGAATGATTCAAAATCAAATGACAGCATTGTTTACTCATGCAACAAAAATATATGATTTGAAAGAAAATCCTTGTTCCAAAGTGAAAAGAATGGGAAAAGCAGATGCCGATAAGAAACAATTACAGTTTTGGACAGTGGAGGAGTTTTCTAAGTTTATTCAGACATTTGAAAAAGGCAGTAGATATCATGTGTTGTTTGATTTCCTTTTTTATAGTGGTTGTAGAATTGGAGAAACATTAGCACTTACATTAAATGATTTTGACTTTCAAAAGAATACAGTTTCCATTACAAAAACTTATTTTCGTCATAATGGAATCGATGAAATTACAACGCCAAAAACAGAAGAATCGGTTCGCAAGATTGTTATTCCAAAGTTTCTGATAGAGGAAATAAAAGAATATGTACATACTTTTTATAAGTTGCCTGTAGATGAGAGATTGTTTCCAATCGTACCAGAAGCTGTACAGCATGTCATAAAAAGATATGCAGATAAGGCGGGGGTAAAACGGATTCGTGTACATGATATTCGACATTCGCATTGTGCATATTTAATTCATCAAGGTGTGCAACCTATGATTATTAAAGAACGCTTAGGACATAAAGATATCAAGATTACTTTAAATACGTATGGACATTTATATCCTTCCGAACAAGAGAAAGTAGCACAGATGTTAGATAAGCAATGGGAAGAAAAAATAAATGCCCCTGCTGGGAACAGGGACATTTTGGAGTAAGAAAAGCAGAGCTTTTGCATACTCATACTCGCAAAGTAAGTATAGCAAAAGCTCTTTCTTTTGGCAATAGCCTAAAGATATAAAATAATTTCTTTTTAAGAGTAAAAAACATGAAATCATGAATAGAGGAATTTTTTTGTATCAGATAATATTTGGAGAAATATAACATTATAAATAGTGGACTATAGATTTTGAAAGGAGCTTTTATGGAATCTATTTTTGTAGAGATAAAAGGACAGATTACAGCAAGAGCAGTTGCAGAAGGCTATGGGTTAAAGGTTAGAAGAAATGGTGTTGCTTGTTGTCCTTTTCATAATGATAAACATCCAAGTATGAAGATTGATAAGAATTATCATTGTTTTGCTTGTGGTGTTGGTGGCGATGCGATTGATTATGTATCTCGTATGTATGGATTATCTCAATATAATGCAGCATTAAAGTTGATAGAAGATTTTCATTTGCCAATAGAAGTAAAAGGAAAACGAAAATTAAATACACAAGAAAGAGAACGTATTCAAAAGGAGAAGCAAGAACGAGAAAAACTCATTCGTATTAAAGAACGTTTTCAACAATGGTGTAATCAAACAATAGAATTATTAAAAAATAGTATCACACAAGTTAAGCAAGTTGGTATTTTTCTTATGGATAAATTGCCTACCATAGTTTTTTCAGAAGATTATGCACAAATGCTTCATGCAGAACCGTTTCTTTATTATTGGTTGGATATTTTGTGTATGGGAACTGTGGAAGAAAAACAGGAATTATTTTTGAATGGTAGAAAAGAGGTGGAATGTATTGTTGGGAGAATACGAACATGTGGAAAATGTATCATGGAACAAAATCGGGGAAGTATTTGATACAGAAATGAGTACCATTGAAGAAATTCAAGCAGATTTGGCAAGAAGTGAGAAAGGGAGTATTTGTCAAACTATCAATAACTGTGTAATAGTGCTTCAGCGTGACCCAGTATTAAAAGGTAAAATTAGAAAAAATGAATTATCAGGAAAAATTGATATGATTGGAGCTGTTGGTTGGGAACGAAATTCTGTGTGTTTGACAGATACGGATATGTATCAAATGCAATGGTATTTAGAAAAAAACTACAATTTGAAAAATGATAAAACTATCAATAAAGCAATATATATCGTGGCAAATGAAAATAGATATCATCCTATTCGTGAATATTTGGAACAGTTAAAGTGGGATGGACAAAAACGAATCGAAACTCTTTTACCAAAATATTTAGGTGTAGATGATAATTTTTATACAAAAGAAATGATGAAGTTGTTAATGTTAGCAGCAATTTCTAGAGTATATGAACCAGGATGTAAATTTGAAATTATGGTATGTTTGGTAGGTGGACAAGGAGCAGGAAAATCTACATTTTTTCGATTTCTTGCAATCAAAGATGAATGGTTTTCTGATGATTTAAAGCGAATGGATGATGATAATGTGTATCGAAAAATGCAGGGGCATTGGATCATTGAAATGTCTGAAATGATTGCTACAGTAAATGCAAAAAGTATTGAGGATATTAAATCATTTATTAGTAGACAAAAAGAAACTTATAAAATTCCGTATGAAACACATCCTGAAGATAGACCAAGACAATGTGTATTTGTAGGAACTTCCAATAGTATGGATTTTCTTCCACTAGACCGTACAGGAAATCGAAGATTTGCACCAATACAAGTACATCCAGAAAGAGTAGAAACACATATTTTAGAAGATGAAAGACAGGCAAGAGCATACATACGTCAAGCATGGGCAGAAGCAATGGAGCTATATCGTAAAGGTTCTTTTGAATTGAAATTGTCAAAAGAAACGGAAAGCCATTTGAAAGAATTGCAAAAAGAATTTATGCCTGAAGATGCTAAAGTTGGAATGATACAAATTTGGCTAGATGAGTTAAAATCCGATTATGTATGTAGCATTATGATTTATAAAGAAGCCTTTCAACATGAATATGATACACCGAAAGATTGGGAACTAAAAGAAATCAATAACATTATGAATCATAGCATTGTCGGATGGGAAAAAATATCTTCGCATAGATTTACTGGATATGGAACACAAAGAGGATGGCGTAGAATACCAACACAAAATGAATTTCAAACATTACCAAAAGGAGTAACCGTTCCTTTTGATAAAAAATAGTTTTTTTCGTGCTGTTTACAAATTTCGTTTACATCATATTGTTTACAAAAATGTAAACAGAATGGTTTGCAGAAGATAGTAGTAATTATAAGGGTTTGCAAAATTGTAAACAAAGTAAACGATAAATTTTTGAAATAAGATTTGTAAACAAAGGGATGTAAACAGAGTAAGAAAAAAGTAATGTAGTAAGTAGAAAATGATAAAAATTTCAAGTAATCATTTTTATTTACATAAGTAGTATGTGTCATGTTTTGTATTGTAATCCGAAAAAAGGGAACATTATGAAAGAAGCAAAGAAACTATGAAAAGCCCTCGGCGTTTGAGAGCGAAATACACCCATCGCACAAAACTAAAGTTTTATGCTCTGTGTATTTCGCCCTGCCGGGGGCTAAGTTTTTACCAGTCATTCCGTTGTTTTTAGGAAAGGGGAAATGCTTATTGTAAGAAATTCATTTATACAGATGTCAAAATTAACAAACGTAAAAGGAAGAATCAGTTATATATCAAGTCATGCAAGACAAGAAAATTTATATGCTGTTTATGAAACAACAGACCGTAATTTTTGGAAAGAACTTGCGAACTGCAATCAAGAAGAATTTAAGAAAAGTGGAACAAAAGGAAACTGTATCGAAGCAAGAGAATTGATAATAGCTTTACCAGAAAGTTTTGTAGAATATGAGCCAAGTAAACTATTACAACTCTTTACAGAATACTTCAAACAAACTTATGGAACAGAATGTATCGCAGCCTTACATCACAATCAACGAAAGACCAATTATCATATTCATTTTATCTTTGCAGAAAGAAACTTGTTGGAACAACCAATCGAAAAAATAGCAACACGTAATATGTTTTATGATGAAACTGAAAAACACGTCCGCACGAAGAAAGAGATACTGGATGCAACAGGAGAATTACGACAAGGATGCAAAATCATTCCCAAAGGTGAAGTGTATGAAAGAAATATTTTTACTGGTAAAGATAGTCGATTCAAAAGTGAAACTTTCTTAGATGAAGTAAAACATTCTTATACCAATCTGATTAACATTTATGTGAAAGATAAAGAAGAACAGCAAAAGGTATTTGATAAAGATGGTATATATCTACCAACAAAAAAGATTGGAAAAAATAATCCAAAAGCAGAACAAATAGAAGAAGATAATCAAATGCGTGTTCGATGGAATCAAGCAGTAGATAGAGCTTTGTTGAGTGGTATTTCTGAAGAACAGATTATGGAAGTAAAGCAAACAGAAATAGGAGAGAAAGTAAAAATTTCTATACAACAATTTGGTGAAAATCCAAAATTGTTGAAAGGTTTGATTGTAATGGCAATAAAGGTATTGGAACTTTTAGTTGATAAAAAATTAAAAGAAAATATAGATAAAGTAGAAGAATTTGTAATAGAAAATGTTGCAACAAAAGAAAAACAAGAGATTAAAGAAGAAAGTATACATAAACCATTGGTAAAAGAAGAAGTATTAGAAAAACCTATGAAATCAGAACTTGTTTCTAAATATCCAAGATTAACGAAAATTTTTAGAGAATTGGAAAAGCATAATGAAATCATTTATGGTAGAGAACAAGAACTTGCTAGTTTAGAGAAAAGGTTAGTTGATATAAAGGGAATCTTCAAAGGAAAACAACGAAAAGAGTTACAAGAACAAATAGAACAGTTGCAGTCCCAAGTGAATAATTTGAAACGGTATTTAACAAGTATGGTACAAGATTATGGATATAAGAATGTGAAAGAATTTATGACAGAATATAAACTTTCAAAAGAAGAATATGATACATATAAATTAGAAGTAGCAAAATGGGAAGAAAAAACAGAAAATAAAGTAAGGGAAAATACTTTTAAAGAAAGGTTACAACAGAAACAACAAGAAATAGAAAATAAAGAGAATAGTAAGAGTAAATGGTGCCATTATAGGTATGAGAGATAGCATAGAATTTAACTGAATTAAATAAGTTCTCCATTTCAAGTGCGTAAAGCATTAAGTAGTGGGTAAGTGACTTATTTAGTTTGGTTATGAGTAAGTAGTGAAGTGGATTGCGAATATTTGAGTAAGTAACTTTTTTTGAAATGAAAAAAATAGATTACAAATGGCTGTTAAATATATTGTGTGGATTTTTTTAGATATAAGAAAAATATTACTATGATTTTAAAGTGAGTTTTGGTAAAATAAGGTATGAAATTATGTTTTCAAAAGATAATAGGGAAGGTGGTTTGCGTATGAGTAAGAGAGAGTTATCAGAAGAAGATATAAAAGCGAGATATATCACACCAGCAGTAGAACGTGCAGGATGGGATAAGAAGCAGATACGTTATGAATATGCTTTTACAGCAGGTCGTATTATTGTTCGTGGTCAAGTAACAGCTAGAGGAAAACGTAGACGTGCAGATTATGTATTGTTTTATAAGACGAATTTTCCATTGGCAGTGATAGAAGCGAAAGATAATAAGCACTCGGTTGGGGCAGGATTGCAACAAGCGATTGAGTATGCAAATGCACTTGATATTAAATATGTGTATGCTTCCAATGGGGATGGTTTTGTGGAGCAAAACTTACTGACTGGTGAAGTGAAAGAATTAAGTCTTTTGGAATTTCCATCTCCAGAGGAATTGTATCAAAGATATTTAAAAGATAAGAATATTACGGAAATAGGCGAAAAGGCTTTGCTTGAGCCTTATTATTATGTACCAGGGTATAAGACACAAGCAAAGCCTCGTTATTATCAGAGAATTGCAATTAACCGTACGGTTGATGCAGTAGCAAATGGACAAGACAAGATTCTTTTAGTATGTGCTACGGGTACTGGAAAAACATTTATGGCTTTTCAGATTATTTATAGATTATGGAAGTCAGGAATTAAAAAGAAGATATTATTTCTTGCTGATAGAAATGTATTAGTAGACCAAACGATTTCTGGTGATTTTAAGCCATTTGGTGGTAAAATGACAAAAGTTGAAAATAAGATATTGGATAGTTCTTATGAGATTTATCTTGCTCTTTATCATCAGTTAGCAGGGGAAAATGGAGAAGAACCATTCAAGCAGTTCAAACCTGAGTTTTTTGATTTGATAGTGATTGATGAGTGTCATCGTGGTTCTGCAAAAGAGGAGTCGGCTTGGCGAAAAATTTTGGAATATTTCTCTGGTGCTACTCAAATAGGTTGTACTGCTACGCCAGTGGAAACGAAAGAAGCATCTAATCAGACCTATTTTGGCAAGCCGATTTATGAATATTCTTTGAAACAAGGTATTAATGATGGTTTCCTTGCACCTTATAAAGTAATTCGTGTTGGATTAGATAAGGACTTGGTGGGATATCGTCCAGAAGCTGGGAAAAAAGATGTGTATGGCTATGAAATGGAAGATAGAGAATATAATGTCAAAGATTTTGATAGAACGTTAGTAATTGATGACCGTACCAAAGTGGTTGCTAAAAGAGTAACTGAATTTTTGAAAAAGACCGATAGATTTAGTAAAACAATTGTATTTTGTGTCGATATTGAACACGCAGAACGAATGAGACAAGCACTTATCAATGAGAATAAAGATTTATATAAAGAAAACGATAAATACATTATGCGTATTACTGGAGATAATGCAGAGGGAAAAGCTCAGTTAGATAATTTTATTGATGAAGAAAGTACATATCCTGTCATAGCAGTTACTAGTAAATTGATGACAACTGGTGTAGATGCAAAAATGTGTAAGCTCATTGTATTAGATAATAATATCAATTCTATGACAGAGTTTAAGCAGATTATTGGTAGGGGTACAAGATTACTTGAGGAGAATGGCAAGACTTATTTCACGATTATGGATTTTCGTAATACTAGTCGATTATTTGCTGATAAAGATTTTGATGGTAATCCAGAAGTAGTTATTGAAGTTCCAAGTGGTGGAGAAATTCCAACGGGGAATGAAGAACCACCAAATGGTAATGATATCGACCCAAAATCAGGTCAAGGTGGCTCTGGTGATAATCCAGGTGGTGGGCAAGGAAATGGCGGTTCTAATGATGATGATAATGAGAAACCACGTAAATATTATGTGAAAGATGTTCCAGTTACTATAATTTCAGAACGAGTACAGTATCTTGATAAAAGTGGGAAACTCATTACAGAAAGTTTAATGGATTATACTCGTAAAAATATTCTTGGTCAGTATGCTAGATTAGATACTTTTCTTGCAAGGTGGAATGAAGCTAAAAAGAAACAAGCGATTGTAGAGGAATTGAAAGAAGAAGGCGTTATTTTAGATGCCGTACGAGAAGAAATAGGTAAACATGATATTGATGATTTTGATTTAATTTTGCATTTGGCTTATGATAAAGCACCATTGACTCGAATGGAACGTGTAAATAATGTTAAAAAACGAGGGTATTTGTATAAGTACTCCGAAACGGCTCAAAAAGTTCTTGGAGTATTGATGGATAAATATGCAAGTGACGGATTAAAAGAGATTGAGGAAACAAAAATTCTCCAATTACAAGAGTTCAAAGAATTTGGTAGTCCAATGAAAATTGTCAAAGAATTTGGAGGAAAAACAGCATATGAAAAAGCAGTGAAAGAATTGGAAGATGAAATCTTTTCAGCATAAATAACATAGAAAGTAGGTTTTAACGATGGCAGTAGTAAATTTTGTAAAAAGAATACAAGATGTCATGCGTAATGATGCAGGAGTAAATGGTGATGCACAACGTATTGAACAAATAGTTTGGATTTTATTTTTAAAAATATATGATGCAAAAGAGGAAGAATGGGAACTAATTAGCGAAGAAGACTATGTTTCTATTCTTCCAGAACAATATAAGTGGCGTAATTGGGCAGTAGATAATAAAGATGGTAAAGCTATGACAGGGGATGCTTTGTTATCTTTTGTGAATAATGAACTATTTCCAAAGTTAAAGTCGTTAGAAATTACAGAAGAAACACCAATGAACCAAGTCATTGTGCGATATGCATTTGAAGATGCCAATAACTATATGAAAGATGGGGTACTTCTTCGTCAAGTTATCAATATTATTGATGAAGTTGATTTTACAGAGTACGAAGAACGTCACGCATTTGGTTCGATTTATGAGAGTTTTCTAAAGGATTTGCAAAGTGCAGGAAATAGTGGTGAGTTCTATACACCAAGAGCAGTAACCGATTTTATGGTAAAAGTAACTAAGCCAAAACTTGGGGAACGTATTGCTGATTTTGCTTGTGGTACAGGTGGTTTTCTTGTATCAGCATTGAATGACTTGAAAGAACAAAGCGAAAAAACAAATGAGAATAAAGAAATCTACAATAATAGTGTGTATGGGGTAGAGAAGAAAGCCTTACCACATATTCTTTGTGTAACCAATATGCTGTTACATGATATAGATAATCCAACAATTATTCATGGAAATACATTAGAAACGGACTATAAAGAATATAGAAAGCAAGAAAAGTTTGATTTGATTCTTATGAATCCACCTTATGGTGGCAATGAAAAAGACTCTGTGAAGTCCAATTTTCCAATGGAACTTAGAAGCTCTGAAACAGCTGACTTGTTTATGAATATTATTATGTTCCGATTAAAGAAAGATGGTCGCTGTGCTATTATTCTTCCTGATGGTTTCTTGTTTGGTACAGATAATGCAAAAGTAAATATCAAGAAAAAGTTATTGGAAGAATTTAATCTTCATACGATTGTAAGATTGCCACATAGCGTATTTGCACCATATACTTCTATTACAACCAATATTTTGTTCTTTGATAATACATATTCAACAAAAGAAACTTGGTTTTATCGTTTGGATATGCCAGACGGGTATAAAAACTTTTCTAAAACAAAACCAATGAAATTAGAACATTTCGATTCAGCATTGGAATGGTGGGAGGAACGTGAGGAAATTATAGTAGATGGTTTTCCAAAAGCAAAGAAGTATACAGTAGAAGAAATTGTTGCTAACGGGTACAATATTGACCTTTGTGGATATCCACATGAAGAAGAAGAAATTTTGGAGCCGATGGATTTAATCAATCAATACCAAGAAAAAAGAGCAACACTCAACGCAGAAATTGACCATGTGTTAGAACAAATTACGGCATTGTTAGGAGGTACTAAGATTTGAACGCACAAGATTTAAAGAATAGTATCTTGCAGTTAGCAGTTCAAGGAAAGTTGGTAGAACAACGCCCAGAAGAAGGCACTGCAAAAGAATTGCTAGAACAGATAAAAGCTGAAAAAGAACAGTTGATAAAGGATAAAAAAATTAAGAAAGAAAAGCCTTTGCCTGAGATTACTGAGGAAGAAATACCTTTTGAAATTCCTGAAAGTTGGGAGTGGGTGAGATTAGGTAATATATCTTTAATTGTTTCAGATGGTACACATAAAACTCCTACATATGTAGATATAGGAATGCCGTTTGTATCTGTTAAAGATATATCAAAAGGGTACATTGATTTTTCTAATGTGAAATATATTACGAAAGAAGAACATCAACAGTTAATTTCAAGATGTAAACCAGAGAAGAATGATGTTTTGCTTTGTAGAATAGGAACATTGGGAAAAGCATTACGAATTGATACAGATATTGAATTTAGTATTTTTGTGAGTTTGGGATTGATTAAATTAGTTGATAATAGACTTGCAGATTATATTGTTACAGTTATTAATTCAGGGTATGGTTATAAGTGGATTGATGAAAATAAAGTAGGTGGTGGAACACATACAAATAAAATTAATTTAGAGTCATTAAGAGAAATGTTAATACCACTACCACCTCTATCAGAGCAGTATAGATTAAGTACAAAGATTAAAGAAATTCTTCCATATATTGAACAATATGAGAAGGCTTATACAAAATTGGAAACATTCAATAAAAATTTTCCAGAGAATATGAAAAAAAGTATTTTACAACTTGCTATGCAAGGAAAGTTGGTAGAACAACGCCCAGAAGAAGGTACTGCTGAGGAATTATATGAGCAAATTGTTGCTGAAAAAGCTAAACTTATCAAAGAGGGTAAAATAAAAAAAGAAAAACCTTTGGATGAAATTAATGAAGAAGAAATCCCTTTTGAAATACCAAAGAGTTGGAAGTGGGTTAGATTGAATGAGTTATGTGAAAAGATAGGCTCAGGTAGTACTCCAACTGGAGGAAAAAATGTTTATAAAGAAAGAGGTATTAAATTTTTAAGGTCACAAAATGTATATAATGATGGACTTAGATATGAAGGGATTGCATATATATCAGAAGAACAAAACAGACCTAGTAGTATAGTAAAAGCGAAAGATATATTACTTAATATCACAGGTGGTTCTATTGGCAGATGTGCCATAGTACCTGACGATTTTGATGTAGCAAATATTAATCAGCATGTTATGATTATCAGAAATATTGAATTAGATTTAAGATTTTGGTTACATGCTGTAATTGTATCTACTTATATTCAAAATAAAATTATGGATGTTCAAGTAGGGGTATCAAGAGAAGGATTGAGTGCTGAAAAATTAAAGAATTTTTTAATTCCACTACCACCTCTTGCCGAGCAGAAACGTATTGTTAATAAGTTAGAAAAAATGTTGTCATATTGTGACCAATTGATGAAATAATTTTAATTAAATCCTATTTTATAGTTAGTATAAAAAAGAACTTAATTTTTTTAGTTGTAAAGTAATTTTCAGGTGTAAAAGGCTATTCTGCTACTAATTTTTATTTGATTTATTGTAAATCTAAAAAACTCGCACCACTGGTGCAAGAAATTAGTTGGTTATATTCAGATGCCAAAGAAATATGGATGGATAAAATAAGTAGGAATATGAATAGTAAATTTACAAAAGTTGATGAGAGGGATTTTTTATGTTTCTAAAAAATATACATATTGAAAATTTTAGGTTACTGATAGATTATGATGTAACATTAGATGAGGAATTAACTTTATTTGTTGGAAAAAATAATGCTGGAAAAACATCACTTATGAACCTTATACAAATGGTTGTAGAGGGGAAAATGTTGAGTTTTAATGATTATCCTATCCAATGTAGAAAAAAAGTTTATGAATTACTTTTGGATTTTTGGAATGAAAAAATTTTATTTGAAGATTTAAAAAAACAAATTCCAGTTACTATGATAAGATTTTGTATTGATTATAAGAAAGAAGATGAAGATGATTATTTAGGGGGGATTTCTCCATTTATTATAGATTTAGATGAAAGTATAGAAGAAGCAATAGTCCTAGTAAAATATGCATTTTCTATGTCATCAGACAGATTGAAAGAATTGAAAAAAATTTATGATGAATCTGTAAAAGTAATAGGATTTGAAAAAGATGAAATGTTAAGTTTGCTAGATCAAAATAGTGATATAGATTTGAAAGAGGATGAATTAGAAAAAACAAAAAATATAAATAAAGAGTTGATATCTAATATTATAGAGGAATATTTTGGAGAAATTTTTTCATTACATATTATAGCTGTAAATCCAAAGGATGAAAATAATTGTCAAGAAAAATCAAAAAAGGATTTGGAGAATTTATTTGTATTATGTACTATTAGTGCAGAAAGAAGTTTGGATGAAGCAGAAAAGACAAAAGAAAGACCGATGAGTGCAATAATGAATCGTATATTTAAGACGGATGTATTAGAAATGGAAGAAGAGGTTGCTGAGCAAGGTAAAAGGTTAAAGAATTTTGTTGAAAAGCAAAGTTTAAAAGCAGAAAATATGGTAAATAGTATATTATCCGATATTGTTGAGAATATGATATCATTTGGTTATCCTACAGGAGAGGATATGCAGTTATATGCAAAAACACAGTTTTCTATAAAAAATGATATTATTAATAATACGGATTTGACTTATGTAACGGCAGAACATGAAGAAGCATTGCCAAGTTCTCATAATGGGTTGGGTTATAAAAATCTTATTAAAATTACTTTATTGTTAAAAGAATTTTCAAGGGAAGTTAAAGAAAATGCTAAGAGTGCGATACCACTATTATTTTTAGAAGAACCAGAAGCACATATGCATCCACAACTGCAAGAGGTATTTGTGGGACATTTAAAGCAGGTTCTTTCTCATTTTACTGGAAATCCAATTCAGATTGTGATGTCTACGCATTCTCCACATATTGCTAATACGGTTCCGTTTAAGAATATACGATATTTAAAACGAGAAATAGACAAGGTGGTTTGTAAAAATTTAAATGAATTTTATGAAAATAAGAATAAGGGAGAACAAGAACACAAGAATAATGTAGAATTTTTGCGAAAGTATTTAACATCAGGATAAACTTATAAACTGTTATTTCAAGTAGCACTATTAGTGCTACTTGATTTTTTACAAATAAAGGATTTATTTTTTATTTTTTTCCTGTTTTGTGTCCAGTAACTTTTTTACACTATTTATATCTAGTAAAGACAACATTTTTTCTATTTCTTCTTCATAATTCAAAGAAACCACATAACGGATTCTCTTCATACTTAGTCCATAACTACTTTTTACTAAATTTAATATCGCTAATACTATTTTTTTCATCAATTGGAGATTTTTTGCTCCTGTTCGAGCCATACTCGTATTTTTATCATCTAAAAAAGTAACATCTAACATCCAATGGAGATTATTCTCCACTCCCCAATGTCCTCTACTAGCTCGTTCGAATAAGAAAACATCTGCTTTGATACTTCCGATATAATACCGTACTTCTTCGATTACCACTCCATGTTCCTTTTTGATACTTTTTTTTACCATACCAAAGCTAGTTAATTTTTTCCATAACGATTTTTCTGTATACCAACCAACATCTT
>CALASV010000027.1 GCA_937888895.1 uncultured Clostridia bacterium
TCAAGCAGGAGGAGTTGCCCGTCGTGGCAACCTTTGGTGAGGCAACTTTGCGTGCAGCACTTGATGCGGGTATGCAGGTGAAGGCTTCAGCTCCAACTCCTGAGGCACCCTCAATGGCGAAGGCTATCGATTTGTATATCTCGAAAGTTAAGCGAGGTGAGGATGTGGCAGTTGTAGAGCTGCATAGCGATGAAGCTAAGGAGGAGTTCATCCGTACACAGCAGAGCAAGTTAGCTAAGAAAGTACGTACACGCAGTACATCGACTGAAAAGAAATAGTAACCCGATTATTGTATTATAATGCCCGATTATTCACTTCCGCGTGTGGAGCGATTGCGTTCGCTTACTACTATCCGTCGGATGTTTGCCGAGGGTAAGGGCGGATTTGTATATTTTATTATTATAATTATAGGTGTATTGTTATTGATTATTGTTAGTATGTTACAAACAAAAGGTTCGGTACGGTTACAAATAAAAAAATGTTCTCCTATTACTCGCTTTGTCATTTGGTATGGATTGTTTTTAGTTGTATTGTTATTTGGTGCTTATGGTGTAGGATATGATGAAACACAATTTATTTACAATCAGTTTTAACTAATGGAATAGAAAGGATTTAGAGTGAAAACGAAAAAAAGAGATACAAATGTTATTTTCATACTAATGGTGAGTATTGTTATTCTACTATCTTTATACTTTTTACAAAAACTTGTAATGCCTAAATATATGTCAGATGTCGTAGAAGGTGCAATGATTGCTGAATATTATGAAGAAGAAAAAAATCATGATGTTATTTTTATTGGAGATTGTGAAGTATATGATAGTTTTATACCAGCAGTTCTTTGGGAGGAATATGGTATTTCTAGTTATATTAGAGGAAGTGCACAACAGTTAATTTGGCAATCATATTATATTTTAGAAGAAACATTACAATATGAAACTCCTGATGTTGTTGTATTTAATGTATTATCATTGAAGTATAATGTACCACAAAAAGAAAGTTATAATCGAATGACATTAGATGGTATGAAATTTTCTCCTTCCAAATTAAAAGCGATAAAGGATTCGATGTTAGAGGAAGAAGAATTTTTAGATTATGTGTTTCCTATTTTGAGATATCATTCTAGAATTACAAAGTTAAAGAAAGAGGATTTTGTTTATTTATTTCAAAAAAATAAGGTGACACATAATGGGTATTATATGCGTGTGGATGTTACACCAGCTACATATATTCCAGAAGGGAGACCTTTAGGTGATTATTCTTTTGGAGAAAATGCATTGTTGTATTTAAATCAAATGGTGCAACTATGTAAAGAGCAAGATATTCCACTGATTTTAGTAAAAGCACCAAGTTTATATCCGTATTGGTATGAGGAATGGGAGGTTCAAGTAGAACAATTTGCAAAAGAACATAAATTAACATATATCAATTTTTTAGAATTAATAGAAGAATGTGGAATAGATTATACAACAGATACTTATGATGCAGGACTACACTTGAATTTATCTGGTGCTGAAAAAGTAACAAAATGGTTTGGACAATTTTTGCAAAAAAAATGTGGATTAGAAAGTAGAAAAGATGATGAAAATTTAGTAGCAATTTGGGACAAAAAATTAGAAAAATATTATACTGACAAGGAGAAAAAAACAAACGAATGGTTAAATACATTAAACGAATAGTATGGATTTTGGTTGCTTGTTTTTTACTGATGGGTTGTTCTAGTGAGCAGGAAAAAGAACAAGAGGTAATATCAACTACAGTAACTCCAAGTATAAAAGCAGAACATAAGGAGGCATAAAAATGAAAAATACAGTAACTTGTACTATATGTCCTAACGGTTGTGAAATTGAAGTTAATTACACAACAAAGGAAGATGCTGTCTTGACAGGTTATGCCTGCAAAAGAGGTATTAGAACAATTAGGAGAGTATAAAAGCTATTTTGAAGCACCTAGTTGTGCGATAGAAAGTACGATTCGAACGTATGGATATGGCAGTTTTGAAATAGATACTTATGAATTAGAAGGAATAGAATATATTGCGTCTATTTTTTTCAAAGATGATACGATTACAACAAAAGAAGGTGCTTTTTTATTTATGAGTAAAGAACAATTAGTTTCTATTTATGGGGAAGATTATGTAGAAGAAGCTGGTATGCTCGTATATGCGAAAGATAATATGAAATTAAAATTTGTTATATCAGAAGAAGTAGTATCATCTATTCAATATACTTCATTAGTAACAGAAGTAAAACAATGAAGAAAAATGGGACTTGAAAAAAAGAATATATGAGAATATAATAGTAACTATTACAAAAATATGTAACAGTTTGGTTAGCCATATCGTTTAATTAAAATTGTTACAAGAATGAGGAGGAGAACGATGGATACATTATTAGAAATTTTAGCAGATTTACATCCAGATGTAGATTTTACAAAGGAGGATAAGTTAATTGATGATGCAATTTTAGATTCCTTTGATATTGTTACTTTAATTTCTGAAATTAGTGAAGCTTACGATGTAACAATTACAGCAGAACATATTATTCCTGAGAATTTTAATTCTGCACAGGCATTGTATGAATTGATACAGAACTTAGAGGATGAGGAGTAAAAAACAAAGATTATGTTATTCACGTCTTATGAATTTATAATTTTTGTAGCTGTTTTGCTGGGTTTGTATTACATAGTTCCAAAAAGATTTCAATGGATATTGCTTTTAGGAGCAAGCTATATTTTTTATTGGACAGCAAATCCAGCATATTTGTTATATATAGGAGTTACTACAGTAACGGTATATATTGCAGCTAGAAAAATAGAAGAAAATGCAAATTTACAAGCAGAATATATCAAACAACATAAAGAAGAACTTTCCAAAGAAGAAAAGAAAGAATACAAGAAGCAGCAAAAGAAAATTCGTTTCCGTATTGCTGCGTTATTTGTGTGTCTTAATATAGGAATTTTAGCAGTTGTAAAATATGCAAATTTCTTTTTTAGCAATCTATCTTCTTTATTTTCTTTAGAAAATTCCATACCTGTGTTAGATTTGATTTTACCTATGGGTATTTCTTTTTATACATTTCAAGCAGTTGGTTATTTAGTGGATGTATATAGAGGGACAATAAAAGCAGAAAAGAATTTATTTCGATTTGCGTTATTTATATCATTTTTTCCACAATTAGTGCAAGGACCAATTAGCCGTTATAGTGATTTATCAAAAACGTTATATGACAAACATCCGTTTGAACCTAAAAATGTAGCGTATGGTTTACAACGTGTTTTATGGGGATTTTTTAAGAAATTAATTGTTGCCGACCGTATTTTTGCAGCAGTTTCTACCATATTGACAAATTTAGATGAATATCAAGGAATGTATTTGATTGTTGGTATGATTTTCTATACAATACAGTTATATGCAGACTTTACTGGTGGTATTGATGTTACGATTGGTATTGCACAAGCACTTGGTATTCAAGTACAGGAGAACTTTCATTTACCTTATTTTTCAATGTCATTGAAGGAATATTGGAGAAGATGGCACATTTCTATGTGTAATTGGTTTCGTGATTATGTGTTTTATCCGGTATCTTCTAGTAATGCATTGCAAAAATTTGCGAAATTTTCAAGAAAGCAGTTTGGTGATTCGATTGGTAAACGATTGCCAGTGTATGTAGCATCGTTTGTTGTTTGGTTTTCTACAGGTCTTTGGCATGGAGCAAATTGGAACTTTATTGTTTGGGGACTTGCAAACTGGGCAGTTCTTATGATTTCAGAAGAATTAGAACCACTTTATGCAAAATTTCATAGTAAAGTAAATGTAAAAGAAAAGAAACTTTATCAAGTATTTTGTATGTTGAGAACATTTCTTTTAGTATGTTGTTTAAATTTATTTGATTGTTATAGTTCGGTTGCTGATACATTTCGAGCATTTTTATCTATGATACAAGTATGGAACTGGCAGGTATTATGGAATGGTGCTTTATTAGAAGTAGGTCTTTCTGCATTAGATTATTGGATTATACTGTTTGGTATTTTAGTAATGTTAACAGTAAGTATAGTAAAATGTAAGACAAATGTAAGAGATTATATTGTTTCTAAGCCATATCCAGTACGTTTTGCTGTTTGGTTTGGTTTATTTGTAATCGTTCTATTGATGGGAACGTATGGAATTGGCTATGATTCTAGTCAATTTATATATAATCAGTTTTAATGGAGTTTAAGGAAGAAATGATGAAACAAAAAACGAAGACATGGATAAAAATAGTTGTAACAATCACTATTATGTTTGTTTTTTTATGGTTATTACAAAGACTTCTTGTACCTAAATATGTAGATGGTGTCATCGAAGGTGCTTTTATTGCAGAATATTATGAGGAAACAAATAAAGAATTTGATGTACTTATGGTAGGAGATTGTGAAGTATATGAAAATTTCACCCCTCTTGTTTTATGGGAAGAACAAGGAATACATAGTTTTATTCGTGGAAGTGCAGAACAATATGTGTGGCAATCGTATTATTTATTAGAAGATGCCTTACGTTACTATACACCACAAGTAGTTGTATTTAATGTGTTGTCTATGAATACAAATAAATCCAATTCAGAAGCATACAATCGTATGACATTAGAAGGTATGGAATGGTCCATGTCAAAGGTAAATGCAATTAAAGCCTCCATGACAGAGGAAGAACAATTTTTAGATTATGTATTTCCTATTTTGAGATATCATACAAGATGGAGTGAATTGACAAAAAA
>CALASV010000028.1 GCA_937888895.1 uncultured Clostridia bacterium
ATATAAATTAACAAGAGAAAGAATAAGACAAATTGAAGCAAAAGCTTTAAGAAAATTAAGACATCCAACTCGCTCAAGAAAATTAAAAGATTATGTAGATTAAAAGTTTTAAAAGTTATATACTTATAGTATAATTAATTTGATGAAAGGAACTTAAGTATGGAAAATAATAATAACTTAAAAGAAAGTATAGAAGAAGTAATATTACAATTAAAGAATTTTTGTTCTTTAACTATTCTATGAACATTTTCATGAATGAGCATACGAATCATTTCGTTAGCTCTGGTATTAGCAAGGTTTACACCAGACTTACCAATAAGTATTTCACCTCTTGTATAACGAGCAAAAGATTTTATATTAGCATTTATTCTTACTTTTTCAGTAAACAACGGAGTTCCTTCAGCACCTAAAGCAGCATTGAGATTCTTAAGACTATCTACAACTTCTTTAGGGACTTGAGCAGGATTAAGATGTTCTAAAATATCATTTGTAGAAACTTCATCATTAGGTTGAATATTGTTTTCTTCAATCCAATCAGTAAGAACAGTTTCTTGTTTTAATTGTTCTTCAGTAGCAGGGGCTTGTTCTTTACTTATATCAAGGAAGAAAGACCTTGGAATTCTATCATATTCATAACGATTATCATAACGAGAACCAACTTGACTAAACTTATACATATTTAAATCCACAACCATTTCTGTGAAAGAATTGTAATGAGGACTTTCATATGTACCAACAGTCATATACATTTTTCCTTCATCATCAACTTTTATATGGTCACTACTAACATTTTTATTTCTATATTTATCAATAGCAAACCTTGTAGTGTTAAAGGTCATAGTACTTGTTATAGCATTTATTGTAGAAGAAATAAGTTTTCTACTATTAGCATTTTTTAAATTAATAACTTTTTTAGTTTTATCATTTATAGGAATAAAAGCTGCTCCATTATAAAATCCCATTAAATCTTCTCCAGAAACAACTCTTCCTTCTTTTGTTTTATAAACTCCATTATCTTTATGTAAAAGAGAATATTTAACAAATGATATAACAGGATTCCAACTTTGACCGTTTCCTGTACAAATACTAAATTTATCTCCAGTTTTATGTTTTACTATAAAGAAACCATTAAATATTTTAGAAGATGTATTACCAAATAAATTATTTAATGTATTATATAATTTTTCAAATGCTCTATCTTTTTCTTCTTTAGTATTATTTCTATCAGACATTACATCAAAGTAATCATTTATAGCATTTGTTATATAATTATTTGTAGATTCAGTTATAACAGTTGAAGTATTAGAAACAATATTTGCTTCAGTAACAAGAGCTATATTAACACCAGGAAGAATACTCACATTACCATCATTATCAATAGTTCTGTCTCCCTGATTTTCACCCATAACTATACCTATACTACCAGCACCTAATCCTTTAATACCTCTATAACTTTTTCCATTTTCATCAACAAATCCTTCAGATTCTCCTTCAGAATATACAAAAGGATGTTTTTCTATTTCTCCTTTTATACCTAAAGTAGCTGCATTTTGAGGATTAGTAGAATCATATCTAATTTTACCAACATCATCAGATTTTAAATCTGCTTTAATAGAACTACCTTTTCCATTTTTTTCTTCAGCTTCAAGAAGCCTATCATAAATATCAGAAGTTTGTTTGAAATTATCATACATTTTATTCTTATATTCACGATAAGACCTCTTTAAACCAAATTTACTACTTATAATATCTATTGCACCATCTTTTTGAACAACTTTATTATTTATGCTATAAAATACAACATTAGATATTCTTCGAGATACATCACCAAATATCTTTCTTAAATCAGAATTAGTTGTATCTTCATCATAAGAAATATCTATTCCGTTTGCCTTAGCAAAATTTTTAATAATATCATTATTCAAGAACTTTTTAATACTTTCAATATTCGCAAGTTTAGAATGTCTTTGAACAAATGATGTATTTCCATCTTCAAAATAGAACTGAGTAGGATTTTGTTGTATATACCAATCAGCAACTAAATCATAAAGTTCTTCATTATCTACAATAGAATTAAATAATATATCTTGATTAGAACTTATAGAACCATCTTGTTCTCTTTTTAAAGATAATTCTACAGTATAAGGATTATTATAAGAATCGTAATAAGTATTTCTCCTTGTCAAAGTTCTATTGTTTTTGTCTTTATTTATTAAGGCAAGCATACCAAGTTCATAGTATTTACCTTTATAAGTAACACCAAATCCAATAGAAACAGGACCATAATCATTCCTAACAATTTTAATTTCTACTCCGTTTTCTCTTGCATAATTAACTAATCTAATCTTATCATCAGCTGTTAAATTAGCAATAGTAGCATTATTTTTACTTTGAAGAGTAGAAGCAAAATGCATAAAAGGAGAAACAATTGTTTTCTCTGTTTTAGCAGCATTTAAATTATTTAAAAAATCATCAAAGTTTTTATTAAGAAAATCTTTGTTTAAGAAAGTATATTCATTACCTTTATAAGAATTAACAAAAGTAGCCATATCTTTGTAAATAGCAATAAGAGTACTATATGTATATCCTTCTTGGTCACAAAGATTACTAAGCTCTTTAAATAATTCTTTAAGGTTAATTACTGTTCTACCATCAAATTCAGATTTACCTATATTAAAAGCCTTTACATAATTATCAAATATTTCTTTTACACTCTTATTTTTATCTTCTTCATTTGGTGAACCAGTAAGTTGAGAATCAGCAGAAACATATAAACTATTTAATGTAGTAGGGTCTACACCTATAGCTTTACTTATACTATCAAATAAATTTTTAATTTTAATAGGGTCATAATTTCTAAATGGAATTCCACTTCTCTTATTAGCATTTAATGCTAAATCAAGCATCATTTGAATACCACTTTCAGCATATTTATCAGCATTTTCCGGAGTAACACCATATTGAACAACCATTTGGTCTTTAACCTTTTGAAGAAAATCTGCATATGCTTGACTATTAACACCCTCATTTACAACCTTTGTAAAAAGTTCATTATTAGTTCTTTTTATATCTTGAGCAGCATTTTCAGCAGAAACAATAGGAAAATCATTAGCGCCAAATACTGATTGCTGAGCAAAATCAGCAGCCATTTCTTCTAATGCTTTGGCTTCATCAGGACTTATTATATCATTTTCTTCTTCAGCTGTAAAACCAGAAGTATCATCTTCAGTAGTTGTAGGTTGTGCTTCTCCTACGGGGGTTGTCGAATTATCTTCTTGTTCCCCCGTAGAGGAAGATGTTGCATCATCAATCTTTTCTTCTACTGCATCAGCAACAGGCTGACTCGGTTGTTCACCTTCAACTTCTGTTTTATCAGCAGCTTCTCTTTCTCTCTTAGAAATTTCACTCATAAGAAGAAGAGAAAGCATATTATTATATTGCTGACGATTATAAGCACCAAATTGTAATATATCTAAAGCGTTATTTAATTTAGTATCTTGAGAACCATTTTTAAGAATATCATCTAATGCTTCAACAGGATTTTCTTGTTGTTTAAGAAAGTTTTGAATAGTCGTAAAAGCATCAGTAAATTTGGATTCTGCAATACCAACTAAAGTTGCTTCAGTATCATCATATAATTCTTTATAAAAATCTTTTGTATTATCTGTTTGAGGAAGTTCTCTTTCTAAATCTTCTTTATATAATTGATAATTAGCTTTAGCATAGAAATTTCTTTGAACACTGTCAGAAAGATTTTCAAAAGAAGTAGTTTTGTTTATATTTTCAGTAACAAAATTATCATAATAAGCTTGAGCATCTTCAAGCATTTTAGCTATATCTTCATTCTCAAAACCAGATATATCAAATAAAGAATTAGCTTGATTTAATCTACGAAGAAGATAAGCTTGTTGTTCTCTAAGAGTTTTTACTTCTCTTTCATAAGCTTGTTTAGAATAGATATTTCCCTTCTTTTTATATTCGGATTCTAATTTAGCAATAGCTTGTCTATTAGCTTTAATTTTCTCATTAATCATTCGTTGCATAGCAATATTTTCATAATGAGAAGTATCTGATAGGCCAGCATTTGCTATTTCTTCATCCAATCCATTTATTCTTTCATTAAGAGATTCTATTTCAAGCTTTTTACGAGTAAGTTTACGAGCAGCTAAACGAGTTATATAATCATTGTAAGCGTCAGTGTTATCTATAATATCATAGTAACTATTTTCATAAGCAGTTTTAATTTCATCCATTTTAGTAAGAACTTGAGATTCAAGAAGTTTATCAGTTTGAACTCCGTGTTCCTCAAAGTATTGACCAAATTCAGGATTAGAAACAAAATCTTTTAATAATTCATAGTTACCATTATCAACAGCATTTAATGTAAATTCAGTAAGAAAATCATCTAAAGCAACAGACTTTAATCTTTCAGCTTCATCTACATCTTGTATTTGTTCATATTGTCTTTTACCAGTTTCATCAAGAGCATATTGTCCTCTTTCATCGAGTTTAACTCTAAAAGGATTATAACCATTGTTGATTAAATCCATTTTATCATTAAAATCATCCATTATTTTAAACCTACCATATATCTCTTCACCACGGGCTTTATTTTCTCCCATAGCAAGAGCTTTAATTTGTTCATCGGTAAGTTTATCAGAATTAATTTTTGCTCTTGCTCTATCACCTATTCTACGAATACCACTTGCAGCACCTTGAAAAAGTAAACCACCCATAACTCCCCAAAAGGCTTGTTCCCAAATAGATTCATCTGTAAGATAATCTCCAAGTTGCTTTTTGCTTAATTCAGGATTAAAATAAAGATTACCAACTTCTTCTCCCTTTTGAGTTTGAATACCTTGGAAACCTTCTTCAACACCTTCACCAAGCATAAGGCCTTCAGTACTTGTCCAAACGTCTTTAGCACCTGTACCTATTCTTTCAAGAATACTACCTTTTGCAGTTCTTTTTGCTGTTTCTTCTGCAGCAACTTCAGCAGCACTTTTTCCAGTAAGTTTAGCAATTTGTTCTCTATTAGCTTTTCTTAATGCACGAGTAGTTGCTTTTGAAGCAACACCTGCACCTTTCCAAATAGATGAAAGAGCTTTAAATTGAGGAATATCCATTAAAAGCATCCAATAGTCATTAGCAAAAGTATTACCTGAAGAAACAGAAGCAATTTGGTCAGCAATTTCATTATCAGATAATCCTTGAAATTCAGGATTACGAGCGTATAAATCTTCTCTTTGCTCAGAACTCATAGATGCAAGTTCAGAAAGAGATTTATCATAAACATTTTTATAAACTTCACGAGCTTCTTGATAATTTTCAGCAGTACGACTAACAAAAGCCATTGTGCCTATTTCAGCACCACCTTTTAAAGTATGATATATTCTTCCTGTATTCTTTCCACCGGATAAAACACGAACTCCTTTACGAGCAAGT
>CALASV010000029.1 GCA_937888895.1 uncultured Clostridia bacterium
TAACCGTTCCTAAGTATTATAAAGAATAAAGAAGCTTCTGCCAATGGAACTTACTCCCAAAAAAACAAAAAGTTATATAAATTTATGCATTAATATTGCATTTTCTTTTGGTAATTCATAGAAATTTCGTCGTATACCATCCTCGTCAAATCCAAAAGAAGTATATAATTTTCTAGCAGCTTGATTACTTTCACGAACTTCTAAATAAAGAATATTAATTCCAAGCTCTTTTGCTTCTTTTTCTAAAACAGTTAGCATTTGTTTTCCAATTCCTTGTTGTCTTGCTGATAATTTTACACAAACATTTGGAATTTCAGCTTCATCTAAAACGAATATAAAACCACAATAGCCTAAAATTTCTCCACTTTGTTCTGCGACAAAATAACGATAATTTCCCATTTCTACCGTATCTTGAAATGCTTGTAAACTCCATGGCATAGAAAAGCTTTCTTTTTCTATCATAGCTACTTGCTCACAATCTTCTAACTTCATACGACGTATGATAAGCATAGTTTCTCCTTTATTTTAACAACTAAGTTACTACAAAGTAACACTTGGTAAATATAACTAACATTCCTTTTTCTGTTTTTCTTTTAATTCTCGTTCTGCTTGTGATAAACGCAAATAATTTGGTTCATGTTCTGCTGCTGTCTGCACAATTCCTGCATGATATAATTCTATTGCACGTATTGCTAATGCACCAGCACGTTGTTTCGAACAATGCATTGGTGCAAAAGAAAATGGTACTGTTGTTTTTTCTGAAAGAATCGAAGCAAACACTTCCACCCCATCTCCAAGATAAGTAACAGATTCTCCTAATTTATTTACTTTTTCCACAATTTCCTCTATAGAAATAGCCATCTGGTCTTCTATAACAGTAAATCCTTCTTTGTTATAACGATACAAACCAGTATATACTTGATTTCTTTTTGCATCCATTAGTGGACATAAAATTCCTTCTGTACCATAAACATTAACAGCAATGCCTTGCGTTGTTGGAACCGGAATAATTGGTTTATTTAAAGCAAGTCCTAAGCCTTTTGCTGTTGCACAACCAATACGAAGCCCTGTAAATGAACCTGGACCTTGGGCTACAGCAATGGCATCTAATTCTTTTAAATCTATCCCAAGCATAGAAACAATTTCTTCCACCATAGGAAGCAATGTTTGTGAATGAGTCTTTTTAAAATTTACTGTATATTCTGCTAACAATGTTGTTTCTGTCGCAATTGCAACAGAAGCAACTAATCCTGAACTTTCTATTGCTAATATTTTCACGTCCATTCACCTTTTCCTATTCTTCTATTTCTATTCTACGATAATCAAATCCTTTTGAAATATCTTTTTCTATTCTAATTTTTTTACAATCCTTTGGTAATATTTCCTTGATTAATTCTGCCCATTCAATAAAACAAATACCTTCTCCATAAAAATAATCTTCATATCCTATTTCTTCCATCTCTTCTACATCTTCAATTCGATAGACATCAAAATGGTACAGTGGTAAATTTCCTTCTTCATAAATTTGCATAATGGTGAAGGTTGGGCTATTCACAGGTTCTTGAATACCAAGCCCTTTTGCAAAACCTTTTGTAAATACTGTTTTCCCAACTCCAAGGTCACCTGATAAACAGTATACATCTCCTGCTTTTGCTTGCTTAGCAAGATTTTTAGCTATTTGAATCGTTTCTTGTTCCGAAAAACTATCCCATACTTTTTTCTTATTTTCTGACATAAATCTCTACCTTACTTTCGTATTATACAAATATCTCATTTTAACTAAATATTATCCACCATTAGAAATAATTACTTCAATTTCTTCGCTACTTCTTCGTTACCATTTTTAATAAAAGCTTTAATTTCTGCCCAATACTCCTTACAATCTTTCTTTGGGAGAACTGTAGCGTTTGCTGCACCAAGATAAAGCACAATTGTTTTCTTTGTTTCACGAAGCAATAATACATCACCCCAAGAAGCAAATGCTTTTTCTTTTCCTTGAGCAACACTAAAGCCTTTTTCATCAAAAGTATATTCTAATGGCTTTTGAAACATTGGATTTTTTTTCACTTGACGTACTGCTTTATAATATAACAATGCTGGATTTACAATAGTAAATAAACTGGCAAGTACAATCAATGCTATAGTAGCAATCGTATTGTCTTTTCCAAAACCAAATACTAAAGCTAATAATGCTATGAAACTAAATCCATAGTTCACAATACCCATAATTCCATGATAGGAATGCCAATATAAAAAGTCAAACATAGCACTTGGAGTCATCTGTATTGTAAGAGAAATTTTTTTCTCCATCGATTCTTTTCTCCTTTCTTTTTCAATATATAACTTTATTATAATTTATCTCTGTCATCTTCTTTTAGACATTCTTTCATATATCCAACTAATTTTCCATCTAATTTTCCTGCCTTTGCCATATCTTCCATAATAGCAAATGCTTTTTCTCTTGGAATTGGTTTTTTATATGGTCGGTCGGATGCTAACAAAGCATCGCATATATCCACAACTGCCATAATGCGAGATTCTAATGCTAATTCTTCCCCTTTTAATTTTCTTGGATAGCCTTTTCCATCTAATAATTCATGATGTGTGACTGCCCATGTTGGACAATCAGCATAATAAGAGTTAAAATGTACTTTTGATAAAATTCTTTCTGTCATTACTACATGAGATTCTACAATTTCTCGTTCTGCTTTTGTCAATGTTCCTCGTTCTATTAAAAGACATTCTTTTTCTTCTTCTGTAAAATAAGGAATCACTTTTCCATTTCCAGAATATACACATGGCAATACTTTGTATAACCGTTGTTTTAATTCTTCTGGTACAAAACTTGCTTCATTGACAAGTTTTACTACTTCTTTTACTTCTTTTAGCTGATTTTGCTTTTCTTCAAATTCCTGAAAAGAAAGAAATGCTTTTAAATAATCAATTTCATAATATGCTTCTATCAACTCTAGGCGTTTCCACAATAGTTCCTCATTTCCACCTAATCGCTTTGCTTTATTTAAAACTTCTAATGGTATTACTAATTTACCAATATCATGAAGCAACGCACCCATCACTAATTGTTCTTTTCTTTGTTGGTCAAAGTACTCTGTTTCTTTTCCTTGTTCATACAACAAATTGATATAATCAACCATTTGCTCTGCGTATTTTGCTACTTTACGAATATGACTTCCATTATATGGTGTCCTAGCATCAACTGTTTCTGCTAATGCTTCTGTAAAAGACCACATTTGCATTTTTATTTCTTCTAAATATAGCTGATTTGCTAAAATAATTCCACCTTGTGATGCTAATGCAAGAATAATTGGTTCTACTTCCTTATCAAAATGAGTAATATTTCCAAATTCATCTTTTGCATTAATTAATTGCAATACACCAATTAATTTTTCTTCATAATTCGATATTGGTACTACTAACATAGATTTTGTGCAATATTCCGTTAATTTATCATATTTTTTAAATCCTGAAAAATCAAACATCGAACTGGTCCATACATCTTCTATATTTAACACTTGCTGATGAATGGCTGCATAAGCACACACATTTTCTTCTTTCAAAGGTACAGGGGGCAAATCAATGATTTCCCCTGCTTCGCCTTTGCTAATATTTTTCGAATTTGTCTTCATGACCTTAAAAGTCAATGCATTATTTTCATATAAATATAATGTACCAGCATCACAGTTAGTAAACTCCATACTTTTATTTAATATAGTATTTAAAAGATGTTGTCTATCATTTCCTTTTGACAATTGAATGCTGATATTTAAAACTTCTAAAAATTCTTTTCTGCTGTAGTGCATCCATTTTTCTCCTATAACAAAACTGTTCCTGTAAATTTAATTACCTTTTAAAATTCTACTAATTGGTTTGTAAATCAACATAGTCAATATAGAAACTACGCTACATTTAATTAAATTTAAAGGAGCTGTTGCAAAAATTACAAATGTTAATAAACTATTTATCATACCATTTACAGCAGTTCCCATAGCAACCAAGGCTTCTATGTCCATCTTAAATGCTTTACTATAGGCTGGCAATAATAAATATGCATTTAATAAACATCCTGCTATTGTACAAGTTACAATACCAAGTACTAAACCAAGCACTGCATTCTTTTTTGTTTTCTTAAAATAATATACAATAGCAGCAGGTACTACAAAAGAACAACCAATTAAAAAATTTGCAAATTCCCCAACAAATGCTGTTGTTGTACCATCCATTAATAAATTAAGCGTTACTTTAATAAATTCCATAACAACGCCTGCTACTGGTCCTAATGTAAATGCACCAATAATAATTGGCAATTCACTTGCATCAATTTTATAAAATGGTGGCAAAAATGGTAAAGGAAATTCAAATAACATCAATACAACCGAAATTGCTGATAACATTGCAATAATTACCATACGTCTTGTTCGTTGTAACTGTTTTGCTTTTTCCAATCCTTTTTTCTTGTCTGCTACTATTTCTGCACCTTTTGCAACCAAAATTAGTATTACTACTATAACAATCGCAATACTAAGAAAAAGAAATGTTCCGTCCATTTTACTCTCCATCCTACCTATATAATCATTGTAAGTTGAATACGCTTTTTCGCTATATCCACACTCATTACTTTCACATCCACAATATCACCAACGCTAACAGCTTCTAATGGATGCTTAATAAATTTTTTATTTGTAATTTGAGAAATATGAACTAATCCATCTTGATGTACACCAATATCTACAAATGCACCAAAGTCAATAACATTACGAACCGTTCCTTTTAGTACCATGCCTTCGGTTAAATCTTTCATTTCTAATACGTCAGTACGAAGAATTGGCTTTGGCATTTCTTCTCTAGGGTCACGTCCTGGTTTTTCCAACTCTTTTATAATATCTACTAATGTTAATTCTCCAATGTTAAGTTCTTCTGCTAATTTCTTTTTATCAGAAATCATAGCACTTAACTTAGATAAATCTTCTTTGTTATGAGTTACCTTTTCCTGTTTCTGTTGTGTTTCTACTACATCTGCTACTACAGAATTTCCTGCAAAAGCATTGGCTAATGCTTGTCCAAAGACAGAATTTGTATTTTTTACTTGAATCGTTTTTTGTTCTTTTTTCTTCTTTGGTTGTTTCTTTTCTATCTTTTCTTCTTTTTTTCCTAACGCAATTGCTTGTTTCTGATGCTCTTGCAATTCTTTTATATTTTCTACCGTAAATCCAAGCTTTTCTAATAATTCAGTTGCTGCTTTATAAGATTCAGGGTGAACGCTTGTTGCGTCTAATGGATTTGTACCATCGTTAATACGCAAAAATCCAGCACATTGTTCAAATGCTTTTGGCCCAAGTTTCGATACTTTTAATAATTCTTGTCTGGAAGTAAATTTACCATTTGCTTCTCGATATGCTACAATATTTTTTGCAATCGTCTTTGTAATACCAGAAACATACTCTAATAAAGATGGAGAAGCTGTATTTAAATCAACACCAACTTTATTTACACAATCTTCTACAACACCACCTAATGTTTCTCCAAGCTTTTTCTGATTCATATCATGTTGATATTGACCAACACCAATAGCCTTTGGTTCAATTTTTACAAGCTCTGCTAATGGGTCTTGTAATCTTCTTGCAATCGAAACAGCACTTCGTTGAGCTACATCATAATCTGGAAATTCTTCCGTTGCTAATTTACTTGCAGAATAAACAGAAGCACCTGCTTCATTCGTAATCACATATTTGGTTGTTACATTCATTTCTTTTAATAAATCTACTACAAACAATTCAGATTCTCTAGAAGCTGTACCATTCCCAATCGAAATTAAAGTTACTTGGTATTTATTAATTAAATTTCGAACAATTTTCTTAGCTTCTTCTAATTTCCCTTGAGATGGAATGGTAGCATAAACTACTGCTGTATCTAATACTTTTCCTGTACCATCGACTACTGCTAACTTACAACCTGTTCGAAATCCCGGGTCCCAGCCAAGTACAATTTGATTTACAATTGGTGGCTGTAATAATAATTGTTCCAAATTTTTACCAAATACTTTAATTGCTCCTTCTTCTGCTTTTTCTGTTAATTCATTACGAATTTCACGCTCAATCGCAGGTGCAATCAAACGATGATAGCTATCTACTATCGTTGCTTTTAAGTTATTTGTCGTATATGGATTTTCATTTATAATTACTTTTGTTTCCAAATAATTTAATATCTGTTCCTCTGGTGCTTGTACTTTTACAGTAAGTACTTTCTCATTCTCTCCACGATTTAACGCAAGAATACGGTGTCCCGGTAATGTAGACAATTTTTCATTGAAATTATAATACATTTCATATACAGATTCCATTCCTTCTTCTTTAGCAGTAGAAATAATACCACCTTCTTGCATTGTAATTTCACGAATATAACCTCTGTATTCTGCATTATCCGAAATTTTTTCTGCAATAATGTCCAATGCTCCAGCAATCGCTTCTTCGGCTGTCTTTACTTCTTTTTCTTCAGAAATATAAGCACTAGCACTTTCTGTTAAATCTACGGTACTGTTTTGTGCTAAAATCAACTGTGCGAATGGTTCTAAGCCCTTTTCCTGTGCAATGGTCGCACGAGTTCTTCTCTTTGGACGATATGGACGATATAAATCTTCTACCGTAACCATGGTCTCTGCTTTTTCAATTTTTTCTCTTAACTCATCCGTCAGTTTACCCTGTTCTTCAATACTGGATAAAACCTGCGCTTTTTTATCCTCCAAATTGCGAAGATATGTCAGTCTTTCATGAAGGTTACGAAGCTGTTCATCATTTAAAGAACCGGTTACCTCTTTACGATAACGTGAAATGAAAGGAATGGTATTTCCTTCATCAATCAGTCCCACGGCTGCCTCCACCTGCCATTTTTGTACAGATAATTCTTCTGACAATTTTAATATAATATCCATTTACAATCTCCTTTTGAACAGCCTTTTGTTCTTACTTTTTGTTTTAATCGGCTGCTGTCTTTAAAACTCTTTTCCTATTTTAACCACTTATTTAATTTTTTTCAATATGAAAATATAGCTGCAATTGCTATACTATATAGCAACAGTTTAAGTTACTTTTACATCCATGCCAATCACCTGCTGATTGGTATAGGAAAAAAGAGTAAATAGAGCCGTTTTAAAGTTTTATCTTTATACATTTTTAATTTGTATCTAAAAGCATAAAATGATATACTTTTTATGTAAGTATATTAAAAAGCATAAATGACAGTTTCTCATATGCTTACAGGAAAATAAAAATATAAAGCAGGATAACTATTATGGAATTTTTCCCGGATGATAATTTTGAAACACAAAATTCAGAAACAATAAATAATACCGCCAGACCATTTCCAACTGTGTTTGCACTTTTTGCCAGAAGTCTCGGTGTTTTTTCCATTTTCTGTGCTGTTTTCAGTATCTTTATCGGAGCCTTTATTTGCGGTGGAGTTGCTATTATATTAGCAGTCCTTTCCAAAGGTTATAACACAAAAATGGAAAAGAATGCAGTCATTGGTCTTACTGCCGGTATTATTGGCATTGTGTTGCAGATTTCTGTCTTAACAATCAGTGTTTACAATGTAATCCATATCCCCGAATTCAGGGAACAATTTAATTCTTTATATGAACAAATGTATGGCGAACCTGTAGACGATTCTGTCAATGAAATCTTAGATGAAATGGGATTGCCGGCAATTGACGCAGAAGGAGGTATCTTATGATTGGTCAGCTCAATGGTTACAATAGTTACAGTGCATACACCCCTTACAGCATGAATCCTATATCCGCAGTATCAGGACATAGGGCGGCTATGGGCATTACAGGCATCCGGCCTGACAATGAAGCCCATAAAACTGTTAAAAATCCTCAGGAAAGTAATGTAAAAAATGCCGGAAGGAAATCTTCCCCGGCAGAATGTGAAACCTGTGCTTCCCGCAAATACCAAGATGGTTCTGATGAAAATGTTTCTTTTAAAACCGCACAACATATCTCACCGGAATCTGCCGGCAGCCGTGTCAGGGCACACGAGCAGGAGCATGTAAGTAACGCTTATAAAAAAGCAGCACAGAACAATGGAAAAGTATTGTCTGCCAATGTTGCCATTCACACTGCAGTATGTCCGGAATGTGGACGTTCCTATGTTTCCGGCGGCACAACCACAACACAGATCAAATATTATAATGAAGAAAACCCTTATCAGAAAAATTTAAAAGCAACAGATTCTGCTAAATATAAGGGACGCATGATTGATATTGCCTGTTAAAGGAGAATGATATAGGAGAAGTTTGGAGTGATATTCAAACACCAAAAGTTATGTACAGAAAAAAAACATCAGCACAATTAAAACAAGTGGCAAGAGGAATTATGATTGGAAAATATCGGAATGCCATTTCTATCTTACTGGCTTCTGATTTAATTATTTCAACTCTGTCACTTTTTACCGCCACCGGCACCGGTTCTTATCTGGGAATTGCCATTGGATTTATTATCAGTTTTATCTTGGTTTTATTCGGAACTATTTTAAATGTCGGACAATGTTCCTTTTATTTAAATATTGCCTGTGAACAACCTTTTCAGTTTTCAGACTTGTTTACCGGATT
>CALASV010000030.1 GCA_937888895.1 uncultured Clostridia bacterium
TTCAATTTCTAAAAATCCTTCGTCTGCTAAAAACTGTCTTACAGCAGTTGCTACTTTACTTCTTAACATTAAATTTCTTTGTAAATCTGGACGACGAAGGTCTAAATAACGATATTTTAATCTTAAATCATCTTTTGTCTTGGAATTTTCTTCAATTGGAAATGGTGGAACTTCTGCTTCGGAAAGAATGCGAAGTTCTTTTGCACGAATTTCAATATCACCTGTTACTAAATTTCCATTTACTGCACCAGAACGCTTTGTTACTTCACCAACGACTGCAATTACAAATTCACTACGAAGTTTTTCTCCTTTTGCAAAATTTTCAGCACCACAATCTGCTTCTTCTAAAATAACTTGTAAAATACCAGAACGATCCCTTAAATCTACAAAAATAATACCACCTTTATTTCTACTTTTCTGTACCCATCCCATTACAGTAACTATCTCACCAATATTTTGATTAGAGACTTCTGTACAACGATGTGTTCTCTTTAATCCCTTCATTGACTCTGCCATATTTTCCTCTTTCTCGGTATATCACCGTATTTTTATTCATAAAGTTACCAAACTCATATTACATTATATTTTTCGAAAGCCAGCTCCCATATTAATTTGACCACCTTGCAATAAATATTCTTTTAATCTTCTTTGCAAACTTGTCTGCTCTGGTGCGTGTTCTAAATTTTCACGTTGAAACCCAAAACCAAACACACGTTCCATTGCTTGTGCACTGTTATCACTATCAAAAGGAAATTGTGTCCACAACTTTCTAAACTTGACCAAATTACTGTTTGCTTCTGCAATGCACTCTAAATTTGGACATAACAACCAAGAATTACATACAAAATATTCTGGTTTCTTCTCTGGATAAAATTTCTCAAAAAACTGTTTTGCTTCCACAAAAGAATTTAAACAAGCTTTTGTATTCAATGGTTCTCCTTGTGGAATATGAACTTCTAATACTTCTTGTCCAGAAGGAATATATTCATTTGCTATACCAAAATTATATTGCAATCTACCAAGTCGAAATCGTTCTCCCTTATAAAATCCAAGTACCCAACCAAACTCTGCAAATCCTAACATTCCATATTGTTTCTCATAATTAGATATCCAAATGTTTATATCTTTTAAAGAATCAACCGTAATTTCTTTTGGAATTCCACGTTTTGTATTTTTTTCTAAACAATATTCTGCAAGAAAATAAAAAACAGCTAATGGTAAAAATCCTGCTTTTGGATAAACTTCTTCTCCTTTTATGATACGTTCTGCTATTTGTTGTCCTTCTGCCATAAGTTCTTTTTCATTTAAAAGTATTTCTTTTATTTCCTTATATTCTAAAATTTCATCTAAAAAGAACATTTCATATTCTCCTATTATACAAATAGATATAAAAATACAAAAATATTTCAGTATAAAGATTTTTACTTTTGTATATATCTCTTTTTAGAATTGATATGTCTCGAAAATTCTACAATATTTTTAAACGCATTGGAATTATAAATTTTCAAAAATTCTAAAAATATTTTTATATCAAATACTTTATTATCTTCTATCATCAATTCTAATGCTTTATCCATATCAAACCCTTTTCTATAAGGTCTATCTGATATTAAAGCAGCAAATACATCACAAACTTTTAAAATTCTAGCTTCAAGTGGAATTTGTTCTCCTGCCAAATTTTCTGGATATCCACTTCCATCAAAATTTTCATGATGATGGTAAACGGCACGACAAATTTCTTCACTATATCCACATTGTCGTAACATATCTGCACCCAATTTTGCATGCATTCTCATATATCTTGCTTCTTCAATTTGAAGTGCATTTTTATCACGACCATATAAATTTTTACTTAACTTTAATTTACCAATATCATGAAGATACGCAGCCTGAACAATGACTCGATGAAATTTAATTGGACATCCTAATTGAATACACATCATATTAACTAATCGCCCCACCAATTCTCCATGGTCAATCGCATCATATAAGTCTTCTTCCATTAGTTCATCCAAATCCATCCAACGCAAAACATTCATTATTAAGACCTCTGCTTGTTCCACTTTCGATGCTCCTTTCTTCTTTAGAGAAATTCTTTATACTGCTCTAAGAATTTTTGTTTTCTCTCTATCATTTCATCAATGCGTTCAATATAATCTTTTACGCTCTTGACATTTTCTACACGTTCCAAACGAGTTGTTCCTACAAAATTAAACTTTGTAGAACCACCGCTTCCAAGTGCTAAAATCGTATGATGTTCTTCCATAATTAAAATATTATAAAGACCTTCTTTTCCAAGTTTAGCATATCCGATATTTTCCAAGTTTTCTGCCATATTTTTTTGACGATATAAATAATATGGCTCATACTCATTTTCTTTCATAAACTCTTGACAAGCTTGCATCATTTCTACTGCTTCTTTGGAACGAAGTTCTCGATAAGCATCCATTTCTGCATTCAATCTTGATGCTCGTTTAATTGCTAACGTATGCACTGTAATACTATCTGGACATAATAATTTCATTTCTTCTAACGTAGCACGAACATCATTTGCATTTTCACCTGTCAATCCAATAATTAAATCCATATTGATATTATCATGTCCACATTCTCTTGCTAACCAAAATGCTTCTTTAATCTGCTTGGTTGTATGTTTTCTACCAATTAAATCTAATGTTTTTTGTTGCATACTTTGTGGATTGATAGAAATTCTAGTAACACCTTCTTCTTTTAGTACTACTAATTTTTCTTTTGTAATACTATCTGGTCTACCTGCTTCAACCGTCCATTCTCTCACATAAGAAAAGTCAAATGTTTCTTTTACTTTTCTTAAAAGCCTTTGTAATTGTTCTGCATTTAAGGTAGTTGGTGTTCCACCACCAATATAAATACTAACTAATTTTTTATTTGGAAAACAAGTACCAGCATATTCTATTTCCTTAAATAAAGCCTCTAAATATGGCTCTACATAAGCCTCATATTGCTTCAAAGAATAAGAACTAAACGAACAATACAAACAAATACTTGGACAAAAAGGAATCCCAATATAAATACTATAACTATCCGTATCTTCTATTCCTTCTAACAAAGTTTGTTCTTTCTGTGCCACCTTGATGCAAAGATTCGTCTTTTCCTCTGAACAAAGATACTCCTTTTTAAAGTAATTTGCAATACTTTCTTTTGATTCGTTTTGCTGCAAACGGTCTAACACTTGTTTTGTTGGTCGAACACCTGTCAGTGTTCCCCAAGGAAGTTCTTTTCCTGTAGCTTCTGATAAGATATGATATAACTCTCTATGCAAATAGTTTCGATACATTCTTCGGTCAGGTGTACCACATACTTGATACTTGTCTTGTTCTCTCACAGAAAAATCTTCTCTTGCTATATATTCTTTTCCATTTGCTAAAAATTTCAAAGAAAACCACTCTGACGAAAGACAAAGTTCTAATTTATAATCTGCTATCTTATTTTCCTCCTCACAAGAAGAACTTTCCAAAACAAGTTCTTCTTCTGGGAAAAATGCTTTTACAAGAGGACGAATATCTTGTTCATAATCTTCCCCTATCATTTTAATTTCAAACATAATTCTTTCATTCCTTTAACACACGTATGGATTGTGTTGTTTTTCTTCTCCTATTGTTGTTTCCTCTCCATGTCCACTTAAGACAAGAGTATCTTCTGGTAAGACAAATAATTTTTCTCGAATAGAAACATGAATTTTAGAAGGCTTTGCTGTTGGTAA
>CALASV010000031.1 GCA_937888895.1 uncultured Clostridia bacterium
TAGTATGCAAGATAATATTAGTATATCGATGCATATACGGACAGTAGAACCACTTAGAGCTATTAAAATGTTAAAGGAAGCACTATCGAATATTCAAAAAATGAAACTAGAGGAGCAGAAAAAAGCAGTACACAGTGGGTATGATATGGATATTATGCCACCTGACATTTTATTGTATGAAAAAGACACGTTAGAATTATTACATGATTTAACAACAAGCAATCAGAAAGTAGTGAAAATGACCTTTTTGATTGCTTGTTTTGCAAGAAGTAAACAAAAGTTAGACAATGTCACGCAACAAGTATCGGGTATCATTCAACAAGCAAACTGTAGATTACGCCCAATGCAATATTTACAAGAACAAGGGTTAATGGCAGTTGCCCCGATTGGATGCAATCAAACAGGAATGGAACGAACTCTGACAACGAAAACAACAGCAATTTTAATTCCATTTCGGACACAAGAACTGACGATGTTTGCTCCAGCATTGTATTATGGCGTAAATGCATTAACCAGTCAGATGATATTGGCAGATAGAAAGAAACTTAGAACACCAAATGGAGTCATTCTTGGTACACCTGGAAGTGGAAAAAGCTTTAGTGCAAAACGAGAAATGTTAGGCTGTTTTCTTGTTACAAGAGATGACATTCTTGTATGTGATCCTGAAAGTGAGTACCGTCCTTTGGTACAAGCACTACAAGGACAGGTAGTGACACTTGCTACAAACTCTAACGATTTTCTAAATCCGATGGATATTACATACAGTGACCAAACGAAGGAAGAAGCATTAAAGTTAAAAAGTGACTTTTTAATTACGTTATGTGAAGTGATTGCAGGAGGTTCTAAGGGATTAGAAAATGATGAAAAAGGCATTATTGATGCTTGTATTCGTCAAATTTATGAAATTTATTTTTTGCATCCTGTTCCAGAGAATATGCCAATTTTAGAAGATTTATATGATGCTTTAGTAGACTATTCTCATCCAAAAGCCGAGCGTATAGCCAATAGTTTAGTATTATATGTGCATGGTTCTCAAAATTATTTTAATCATCACACGAATGTTGATATTAACAATCGTATCGTTTGTTTTGATATTAAAGATTTGGGAAATCAGTTAAAACAATTAGGGATGTTAATTGTTCAAGATGCTGTTTGGAATAGAGTTTCACAAAATAGGGAACGCAAAGTTGCCACGAGATACTATTGTGACGAGCTGCATTTGTTACTGAGAGAACGCCAAACAGCACAGTATTTAGTAGAAATATGGAAACGATTTCGTAAATGGGGAGGTATTCCGACAGCCATTACACAAAATGTAGGCGATTTTTTGAGGTCCGAAGAAATTGAAGGTATTTTAGGCAATAGTGATTTTGTTTATTTGTTAAATCAGAATGCCAAAGACCAAGTGATTTTAGCAGATAAACTTGGATTATCAGAAAAACAATTATCGTATGTGACTAATTCGGAACAAGGATGTGGATTGATTTTATTTGATGATGTTGTAATACCATTTATAGATAGATATCCAAAAGATACAAAAACGTATGAAATAATGAATACAAAACTGGAAGAAGATAGTTCTAATGCTGAGGGATGTCATGCAGAAAGCTGAAAAAACATTTAAGCAACAGGTATCATTTTCTGACATTCCTTCAGAACAAGAAAGAAATGCAGTAAAAATAGAAAACAGAGAAAGTAATAAGGAACCTTTTTCTACTAGCTATTTAGAACAAGAAGTAAAAGAAAAAATAGTGGAACAAGAAGTAAATTTAGTAAAAACAGCACATAGTAAAGAAGAATATCATAGTTCACAAAAGAAAAAAATGTTTATTTCTTCTTCAATAGAATCGCAGAAAGAAGATACTTCACAGAACTACAAGGAAACTATAAAAAATAATAAAGTAGAGGTTTCTAAGGAAACTGCAACATCCACACAAGGAGTAGAAACAGAGTTTCAAACTTCATCTTATCCTAATAAAATAGAGCATTTAGAAAGAAAAGCAACGAGAGCAAGAAATCGAGTACAAAAAGCAAAAGCGAAGCTTCCTAAGAAAAAAGAGTATCGTTTGGAAAGAAAGTGGGAGGAAGCCGAAGGAAAGGCAACGTATTTTCTTGTTGTTAATTCTGTAGAGAAACCATATCGACAAGCTAATTTTTTAGAAACTTCGTTACAACAAGTAGAACAGACAGAGCGACAATTTCTTCATAATAAAATAGCACAATATGAAAAAGAAAATGTAGGGATAGAAAGTGTTCATAAAACAGAGCAAATGATAGAACATGGTGTAGGGAATGCGATATATCATGCGAAAAGAAGAAAAAAGAAACGTTATAAGAAAATCGCAAAGCTAGAGCAAAAACAGTTTCAAGCAGAAACAAAGTTGCAGTATGAGAAGTTTTTAGAAGAACATCCAGAGTTAAAGAAAAAGCAGTTACAAAAGCGAATACAAAAACATCGTATCAAAAGAGAATATCAAAAAGCGTGGGAACAAGGACAACAAATAGAATCTTTTTCCATTCAGGTAGCAAATATAAAAAAAGCTATTAGACAACGAGTGCAAAAGATAACAAGCAACTATTTGCCCTTGTTTTTATTTTTAGGTGTACTAGCATTTGTACTGCTTTTCTTAATGACAGCGTTTGCTTCTTGTAGTGCGATGGTAGGAAGTTTCATATCTACTACGATGGAAGCTAGTTATCTTAGTGCTCCAAAGGAATTAGAGCAAGTAGAACTTAGCTTTACAAAGAAAGAATTAGACTTGCAATTAGAATTGGATGCGATAGAAACTACTTATCCGAATTATGACGAATATTGTTATGAATTAGATACAATTGGGCATTCTCCGATTACGTTAATTAGTTTTTTATCTGCGATGTATTCAGAATTTACTTATCAAGAAGTAAGTGATACTTTGATAGAATTATTTCAAGAAATGTATGTGTTAGAACTGACACCAAGTATAGAAGTACGAACTAGAATAGAAGTTCAAACAACCACAGAAATAAGAACAGAAACAGAAATTCATACAGGAACAAGACCAATTACATATCCAGATGGCACAACAGGAACAGAAGAATATAAGTATGAAGTGGAAGTAGAGTATGAGGTAGAAATTGAGGAAGAAGTGGAGGTGGACTATGAAGTTCGTGTGTTAGAAGTGGCATTACATACTACACCATTAGAGAGCATTGCGATTTCCAAAATGGATGAAGAACAAATGCAACAATATTTGCTTTATCAGGAAACAAAAGGATTGCTTCAAGAGTTTGCTTCTCCATTAGACCTAGATTGGGAAGATGAAATTTCTAGTTATTATGGTTATCGCAAACATCCAAGTACCAAAGAACCACAATTACACAGAGGATTGGATATCACAGTAGAAGAAGGAACAAAGGTATATGCTTCTTGTAGTGGCAAAGTAACTACGATAGGTTATGATGAAAGTTATGGGAATTACATTGTAATAGAAGATAATAGAGGCTTTGTTATTAAATATGCACCTTTAGAAACTGTGCAAGTGGATGTTGGACAAGAGGTAGTGGTTGGAGATTGGATAGGTACGATAGGAAAACTAGAACATCAGACGGAATCCTATTTACATTTAGAATTGATGTATGGTGGGGAATATTATAATCCTATTTTTTATTTTTCTATTATGCAGTAATTACATATTACATAGATAAATCAGAAAAGAGATTGCCCTTTTTTGGTAGTTTAGATGCGAATTATTATGTGTTGTAAAAGGAGACTTGAAAGATAAAAAGAAGCAAGAATTATTTATATTACACCATCAAATAAAATAATGTTAGGAGGCAGTATGACAAAAGAGCGTATTGAAAAAGAGTTACAAAAAACGTATGCACAGTTAGAGCAGTTAAAACAGAAAGCAAAAGATTTAGAAGAACAAAAAGAGTTAGTAGAAAAAGCAGAAACGATGAAATTGATTGAGAAAAATAAGATTTCTTTCGAGCAATTACAGTTATTGATTCGATTTAGTGAGCAAGAAATTTTACAATTATTAAAGCAGAAAGAAAAGGAAGAAAATGATGAAAAAGAAGAAAAAACAGAAAGTAAAGAATGTGCATAGTTTCGTGATTGGATGTTTTCTTCTATGTTTCTTCCTTTGCTTTGCAAGAAATAAAGTAGGACAAGAAGGAATGGTTCTAATTTTAGCAAGTGAAGGAGAATTAGAAGAAAGCAAAACATCTAAGGTGGATGAAACAAAACCTGGCTTAAATGCAGCGATTCAAAATGGCATTTTGAACATTCAAGCAGAGGATAGAGATTCTGGAGTCAAAGCGATTTATGTGAATGGATATGAATTTACGGATTTTGATAATGGTGCATTAAGTATTCGTTTACAACGATTTGATGCAGGATATGAATACTTTACAATTCAAGCTGTTGATTATGCAGGAAATCAATCGAATCGTTATAAACTAGAAAATCCGTATTATATCAAGGAAAAAGAAGATGATGAAAAAAGTATGGTAGAACAGTTACCAACAGATGCCATACCAAGCAATCCATCGGATGCAGTAGCTTATGTGACGGAGCATATCAAACTAAGAAATACTTCGGATAGAACTACAGAAGTACAAGAAGATACTGAAAGTTTAGAGAAAAGCAAAGAATTTTATACTATTCAGACGAAAACGGATAAAGTTTTTTATTTAATCATTGATCGAGCTGGAGAAGAAGAAACGGTTTATTTTTTGACGGAAATTAGTGAAAATGACTTATTAAATGTCACTTCGGACAATCGAGAAGTGTTACCACAAAATTCCGTAGCATTAGAGTCAGCAATTCCTACCGTAGATAGTGAGGTATCTAGTGAAGAAAAAGAAGTAGAAAATAAAGAAAAGGAGACAGAAAACATGAAGAACAGTAATGGAGCAAAAGAAACAGGAGTAATCAAGAGAACACAGAAAAAAACATATCTAATGATTGGAGTATTGTCTATCATTGGAATTGGTGTAGGCTATTATTTTAAGGTAGTAAAGAAGAAAAAAGAGAAGTTTATCGAAGAAGACGAGGAGGAAGCAGAAATCGTGTATGAAAAGGAAGAGGAGGAAGTAGAAGTGAACGAAGATGATTTCTTTGACCAACAGGATGAGGAGGAGAATGAAGCATGAGATTAGTGATAACTGAGAAGCCAAGTGTGGCGAAAAGTATTTCCGATGTGGTAGGTGCTATAAAGAAAAGGGATGGGTATTTTAAAGGAAATGGATATTTCGTCAGTTGGTGTGTAGGGCATTTAATAGAATTAGCACCACCAGAGAGTTATGGAATGCAGTGGAGAAAATGGACCTATGAAAGTTTACCAATTATTCCAAAAGAGTGGAATTATCAAGTAAAGCAACAGACGAAAAAGCAGTATGACATTATAGTGAACTTATTAAAAGATGCGAGAGTAACAGAAGTAATCTGTGCTACGGATGCTGGACGAGAAGGAGAATTGATATTTCGTCTAGTGTATAATATGGCACAATGTAAAAAGCCAAGAAAACGTCTATGGATTTCTTCAATGGAAGAAACAGCGATTCAAGAGGGATTTGCGAACTTAAAAGAGGGAAGTGACTATGATTTTCTGTATGATTCGGCACTTT
>CALASV010000032.1 GCA_937888895.1 uncultured Clostridia bacterium
CATCCAATCAACTGCTGCTTTATCTATAAAATATTTAGAACAACGCTTTGAAATTTGTTCTGCTTTTTTCATCAACTGTTGTTCAAAATTTTGTATCGTAGCATCTTCATACATTCGCATATAAACAATACCAAGTAAAACAGCAAATATACAAATAACAACTGCAAAATAAGTGTATGTTTTTCTAAATAAACGATTGTTACTCGGTTTTATTGCTCCTGACTCCATAATAACTTATCCTTCTATTTCAAATTTGTAACCAACACCCCAAATTGTTTTAATATTCCAATTTGGATGTTCTTCTTTTTCCAATTTTGCACGAAGTCTTTTAATATGAGAATCTACCGTTCTTGAATCTCCATAATAATCAAATCCCCACAAACTATCTAATAAATTATCTCTTGTAAATACTTTATTTGGATTACTTGCCAATGTCCACATCGTTTCAATTTCTTTTTTTGTCAATGGCATTTTCACATTTCCAATAGAAAGTGTATATTCCTCTAAGTTAATTTCTAAGTTACTCACACGCAAAATATTAGCATTTTTTTCTTTTTCATTTTCATTTTTTGTCATACGACGAAGTACTGCACGAACTCTTGCCATAACCTCACTTGGACTAAATGGTTTTACAATATAATCATCTGCTCCAATATCCAATCCCATAATTTTTTCAAAGTCTTCGCCTCTTGCAGTTACAAGAATCACTGGAACATCAGACTTTGCACGAATTTTTCTGCAAACCTCATATCCATCTTCTTTTGGCATCATAACATCTAACAAAACAACAACCGGATTATATTTGTTAAATAAACGTATTGCTTCCTCACCATCTGCTGCCACTACTGGCTCAAGCCCTTCTTTTTCTGCATATAACGACAAAATACTTGTAATATCTGGATTATCATCTGCAATCAAGATATATGACATACGACATCGCCTCCTTAACTTTCGTAGTTCTAGTATAAATAATTTTCTATAAGAAAACAAGTTGAAAATGATGTAAACTACTCTAATTTTAAAAAAAATCTCGCTTAGAACAATAACTAAAAATTTTTTTGTTTTGCCACTATTCTGACAAAAATGTATGCTACTGTACGATTAGGATGTGACGCAAGGATTTTTTATTATAGGAGGCAAGCCATGAAGCTGAACCATTACAAAAAAGGCTTTTTTATTTTTGGCTTAATTCTTTGCCTTGGAGTTTCTTTTCCATTTTCTAAAGTTCCAACACAGGCATTGGCAAATGAAACTCAAGATATAAAATTAAATGTTAGTTCTCAAACGATTGTAAAAGGGAAGTCTTTTTCCATTTATGTATATAATTTAAGCGAAGGTCAGACTGCTACTTTTGTTTCTTCTTCTCCTTCTATCGCTTCTGTAACAGAATCTGGTACTGTTACTGGTAATTTTGTTGGTTCTACCACTATTTTAGTTACAATAACAAAAGGTGAAGAAAACATCATTACACTTCCATGTGAAATTCAAGTAGGACCACCTGCTATCAGTGTGCAGTTTTCTCGCTCAGAACTTTCTATGACTGTTGGTCAAAAATTAACATTAGAACGTATCATTCAGCCTTTAAACACTGTGGAAACAGCAAAGTTTTCTAGTCAAGACACATCAATTGCTACAGTTAGTGCTGGTGGTCGCGTAACTGCTCAATCAGAAGGTTCTACTTACATATTCGCTCAAATTGCCAACGGTCAATTTGCAACATGCAAAATCAATGTTTGCTCTGATGGAACAACTCTCCCTGAAAATACGGAAGACGATTCAACTTCTGTTTCTCAAAATAATACAGAACCTACGGATATTCCTACAGCAATTTCGGATGTTGCTGCTGTAACAAAAGAAGCTTGGAAAACAGGGGAAGCTCCTTCTCCTTCAGAGGCTACTAAATCTGCATTAGAAAAAACAGAGGAACTTGATTTTGAAACATTTATTAAGAATTTAAATGCCACTGATAAAACTGCTGACAAAAATAATACTGCTGAATCTAATACAAATACTGCGAAATAAATCAGTATTGTGCAAAAACAGGTATCATTTATAAAAATGATACCTGTTTTTATATCCACTATAACGCAATACAATCTTTCATATTATAAAGTCCTGCTGGCTTTCCATGTAAATACTTGGCAGCAGAAACTGCACCTTTACCAAAAATTGCTTTCGAATATGCTGTATGCTTAATCTCAATTACTTCATCTGTTCCTGCAAAAATTACTTCATGTTCTCCTACAATTGTGCCACCACGAACAGCACTAATACCAATTTCCTTTTTCTCACGCTTTACACGTTCTTTGGAACGGTCGTACTTATAAGAATATTCGTTATTTAATGCTTCATTGATAGCATCTGCTAACGCAAGTGCTGTGCCAGATGGAGCATCTACTTTTTGATTATGATGCTTTTCTACTAATTCAATATCAAAGTTTGCATCTGCAAGTACTTTTGCTGCTTCTTGCACTAAACGAAGCAATAAATTTACACCTAATGACATATTTGCAGAACGCAAAATTGCTACTTGCTTGGAAGCTTCTGTAATCTTTGCTACTTGTTCTTCATTGTAACCCGTAGAACAAAGTACCATTGGAAGATTTCTCTTAATTCCTTCTGCTAATAATTCATCTAACACAACTGGAGAAGAAAAATCAATTAATACATCTGCTTCTATATTACATTCGGTAATATGTTCATACACAGGATAGTCCGACAACTGCTTTCCAGAAATATCAATACCTGCAACAATTTCTGTATTCTCATCTTCTTTTACTATCTGTGTAATTACTTGACCCATCTTACCATTACAACCACACATAATAATTTTGGTCATCACTAAATTTCCTTTCTTCTAGTTATTCTTTTGTGAATTTTTTACTTTATAAATAGAAACAAGAAAATTTCTTTTACTATTTCATCTTTTTGTTTCTATTTATGACAAAACAATAACTTTTTTCTTTCTTATTTTTATTTTACAAGTCCTACTTTTTTCATTTCTTCGAAAAGCACTTGTGCATGTGCTGATTCCATATCTGTCAATGGCATACGCATTGGACCTACTTCAAAGCCCATAAAATTCAATGCCTGTTTTACTGGAATTGGGTTTACTTCACTAAATAATGCACGAACTAAAGGAAGATACTTTAACTGAAGTGCTAAACTTTCTTCTCTGTTTCCTGCTAAGTACTGTGCACAAATTTCATGTGTTTCTCTTGGCACTACATTGGATAATACAGAAATAACACCAATACCACCTGCTGACATAATAGGCACGATTAAACCATCTTCGCCAGAATATAAATCAATATCACCCTGACATAACTGCATCATTTCCATTGTCTGAGACATATTACCTGTTGCATCTTTAATACCAACAATATTGTCATATTCTTTTACTAATGTAGATACTGTTGCAGGCATAATGTTACAGCCTGTTCTTCCAGGTACATTGTATAAAATAATTGGAAGATTTGTATTGTTTGCAATTGTACCAAAATGAGCTATTAAACCTTTTTGTGTTGCTTTATTGTAATAAGGTGTTACAATTAACGCACCATCTGCACCAGCTTTTTCTGCCTCTTTTGTTAAGTAAATTGCTGTTTCTGTACAGTTAGAACCTGTACCGGCTACTACTGGGATTCTCTTTGCTGTTTTATCTACTGCATAACGAATACACTCGATATGCTCCTCATGGGTAAGAGTAGATGCCTCTCCTGTTGTACCCATAATAATAATACTATCTGTGCCATTCTCAATCTGAAAATCAATCAGTTCACCTAATTTATCAAAATGAACTTCTCCATTCGCCTTAAACGGTGTAACAATTGCTACACCTGCTCCTGTAAAAATTGCCATTCGCTTAGCCCCCTTATATTCTTATTAGCATTAACGCCTTTGTTCTTATTATATCTCTATTTTCATAAGAAAACAACTAATACTTTTTAATTCAAATCATTGTTTTTATCAAGTATTCGCACTAGCCAACTGAAGTTCGTACAACTTTTTATAAATACCGTCTTTTAACAGTAACTCTTGGTGTGTTCCACTTTCTCTTATTTTCCCTTTATGCATTACCATAATCTTATCTGCATGTTGAATCGTAGAAAGTCTATGTGCTACCATAATTGTTGTTCTGCCTTGCATCAATTTTTCCAACGCTTCTTGAATTAAAAGCTCCGTTTCTGTATCAATATTTGCTGTTGCTTCATCCATTACTAAAATCGTTGGATTATATGCTAATGTTCTTGCAAAGGAAATCAATTGTCTTTGTCCAGCAGAGAGTGTCGCTCCTCGTTCGGTTACTGTTTCGTCATAAGTATGTTCTAATTGTTCAATAAAATAATCTGCATTGACATAACGAGCTGCTTCTTTGACTTCTTCGTCTGTAATCATTTCATTTTTCAAACGAATATTATTTTTAATATCTCCAGTAAAGATAAAGACATCTTGTTGTACTTGTCCAATCGCACTTCGAAGTTCGTCCGTACTCATTTCTTTAATATCGACACCATCAATCGTAATGCGACCTTTTTGAATATCATAATACCTGCCAATCAAATTTAAAATCGAAGATTTTCCTGCTCCTGTTGCACCAACAAACGCTACTCTTTGTCCAGGTTCAATTGTAAAGCTAACATCTCTTAAAATCCAATCTTCTCCTTGATAAGCAAACCATACATGGTCAAATTCAATACGTCCCTTTACACCACCAAGTGTTACTGGATTCTCTGGATTTTTTACCAATGGTTCTTCATCCATTACGCTGAAAATCTTTTCTGCTGATGCCATCGCAGACTGTAATGTACTAAACTGTTCTGCTAATTCCTGAATTGGTTCAAAGAACGAACGAATATAATCCGAGAAAATATACAATGTACCAGCCGTAATTGCACCTTCTAATACAACCTGACTACCTGCACCAAGAATAATACAAAGTGCTAAAATAGATAAAATATACATTAAAGGACGGAAAATCGCAAATACCATCATTTCTCTATAACTTGCATGGAATAAATCTCTTGCTCTGTCCTTAAATTCCATATCCTTCTCTTTTTCTCTTGCAAAAATCTGAATGACTTTCATTCCAGAAATATGCTCCGAAAGATAAGTATTGAGTGCTGTCAACTTTGTTCTTACAATACGATATGTTGATTTTGAAATCGATTTAAATACAATTGTAAGAAACACAATGACAGGTAATAACGTAAAGGCAAGTAATGCTAATTTTACATTCAAACGAAACATAATGACAGACAAACCAATAATTTTAGCCGCATTTTTAATTAAACGTACTAAAATCTGTGTATACATTTCATTCAATGCTTCTACGTCATTTGTTACACGAGTAACAATCTTTCCTACTGGTGTAATATCAAAAAATCGCATCGATAAACTGTGGATATGCTCAAATATTTCTTGACGAATATTGTAAATAATCGTTTGACCTGTCAACTGCAATATCCAAGTATTTAATACATTAAATGTAAATAAAAGCACTAATAAAATAAAATATTGAATACCAAGACCTGAAATTTGTGAAAAATCTGCTGATTGTGAGAAAATATCAATCGCTTTTCCAGTTAAAATTGGTTTGTAAATTTCTAATACCGTAATGCCAAGCACTAACAAAAGACAGATAGCAAATTTCCACCAATACGGTGCTGCATACTTTAAAAGACGTAAAAAAACGTGTCCCTGTACAAATTCTTCGATAGATGTTAATTTCTTTTCTTTCATGCCTCTGCCTCCCTCCTATACTGCTTCTAACTGCTTTTCTAACTGTTGTTTCTCATACAATCTTGCATAAATACCGTCTTGTTTTACTAATTCGTCATGTGTACCAAACTCTGCTACTGCACCTTCGTCTAGTACTAAAATATGGTCTGCATTTTGAATAGTAGAAATACGATGAGCAATAATAATCGTTGTTTTACCCTGTCTATTTTCTTTTAAATTCTTTAAAATATTTTCTTCCGTATCAGTATCTACTGCCGAAAGAGAATCATCTAAAATTAAAATTGGAGCATCTTTCATTAAAGCACGAGCAATTGAACTTCTCTGCTTTTGTCCACCTGATACGGTTACACCACGTTCTCCAACCATTGTCGAATACTGCTTTGGAAAATCCATAATATTATCATGAATACAAGCCATTTTTGCAGCTTCTTGTACTGCTTCTAAATCATTATATTCTTTATCTGCAAAACTTTCCCTTTCCGAAAATTCTTGTTCTAAATAAGCCTCTACACTTTCTTGCTTTGTTAAAAACAATTTATGTTTTACTTTCTGTTCCTTTTTCTCTCTAAATTTTCTTACCCCAAATGCAATATTTGTTTGTAATGTATCTGAAAACAAAAAGTTATCTTGTGGTACATACGCAATCTGCTCTCGTAATGTATTTAATGGAATTGTATTAATATCGTGTCCATCAAATGAAATCATACCATCTTCTACGTTATACATATGTAATAACAAGTTTGCAATCGTTGTTTTACCACTACCTGTACGACCAAGAATTGCTAATGTACTTCCTTTTGGTACTGTTACCGAAATATCCTTCAATGCTTCTGGTAACGCTTCTTTATAACGGAAGTTCAATCCATGTAATTGAATTTCTCCTTGTAACTTCTCAATCGAAAAATCTGTCTGGTTAGTATCTTTAATTTCTGGTTGTTCATCTAAAATACTTTGAATACGGCTCATCGAAGCTAACCCTTGAGAAAACATATTGATACTATCACCAACAGCAATCATTGGCCATACAAGTAAATTGATATATTGATTGAATGCTACGAACTCACCAACGGTAATATTACCTTGCACAACCAAATATCCACCATATAATAAAGTTACTACACTAGAAAAACCAATTAACGTATCAAGCAATGGCATAACAAATGCTTGTAATTTTACAACACGCATATTTTTATCTTTATTATTTTGATTTGCCTTTGCAAACGCTTTCAATTCTTCTTTCTCTTGCACAAATGCTTTAATCACACGTACACCCGAAAGACTTTCTTGCACTTGGTCTGTTAAATCAGAAAATGCTTTTTGCTTTTGTGAAAAACGATGTTCCACTGCCTTTCCATACGAAGCACCACCAAACAAAATAAATAACAATGGTAAAATAGCCAATGCTGTCAATTTTGCATCTACATGAAATATCATCTTTGCCAATACCATAATTGTCATAATAACAGCATCAAACGTAGAAATAACAGCCATGCCAACGGACATACGAACTGCATTTAAGTCATTTGTAAAATGTGCCATTAAATCGCCTGTCTTATGATTATTATAGTAATTCATTGACAATCCTGTTAAATGAGAAAATAAATCTTCTCTAATTTCTAACTCAATTTTTCTACAACTTCCAAAAATAAAAAATCGCCATAAAAAACGACCTGCCATTAA
>CALASV010000033.1 GCA_937888895.1 uncultured Clostridia bacterium
TTAATTATATCGCCTCCAGGGCTTGGAAAAACAACATTACTAAGGGATATGATACGGGAAGTTTCCAATGGTTCAAAAGAAAGACGAGGAAAAAAAGTAGGAGTGATAGATGAGCGTTCCGAACTTGGAGCTTGTTATTATGGAGTTCCTCAAAATGATTTAGGAAGTCGTACAGATGTACTAGATGGTTGCCCTAAAACATTAGGAATAGAGATGTTACTTCGTTCCATGTCACCAGAAGTAATTGCAGTAGATGAATTAGGGGGAGACAAAGATATTTTATTGATAAAAAAATCTATTTATTGTGGCTGTAGTATTTTAGCAACGCTTCATGGTGAGGATAAAAATCAGTGGTTTTTTGAGGGAAAAAAACAAAGAGGAATTGAGCTATTTGAACGTTATATTTTTTTAAAACAAGGAGAACACCCCGGAGTAATCGAAGCTATTTGTAATAGAAACGGAGAGGAGGTAATTTTAATTTGATAAAATGGATAGGAGCAGTTTTAGTACTGATATCAGCGTATGCGATAGGGAGTTTATTAGCAGGACAAATTAAGGAACGAGAACAATGGTTAAAGGAAATTAAGATTGTTTTATTTTTGTTAGAAGGAGAATTGGAATATCATCAGATGCCATTTCCAGAAGCATTACAGTTAGTAGGAGAACGACATGGTGGTAGTTTACAACAATTTTTGTGTCCATTAGGAGAGGAATTAAAAAAGAAAGAAGGAATTTGCTTACAAGAACTTTGGAAAAAACATAGTAAGCAATTTTTTAAGAATACAGCATTAACAAAAGAACAGAAGGAAGAATTTGAACAATTGGGAAGTTATTTTATGGAAACAGACCGTGTAGCAAGAAAAAAAGCAATTGATTTTTATTTAAGTCGTTTGGAGGAAGAAATCGTACAATTACGAGAAACGGGGTCGGACAAGGCATACTTATATCGAATGCTTGGAATGCTCGGAGGAATGTTCCTTTTAATTTTAGTGCTATGAGGAGGATGCTATGACAATACAGATGATTTTTAAAATTGCTGCGGTAGGAATTTTAGTTTCTGTATTAAATCAAGTATTGAAACATTCTGGTAGAGAAGACCAAGCATTTTATCAACAATAGTTTGTAAAAGTTCTCTAGTAGGATGTTCTATATCTATCAACATTCTAATTTTTTCTTCGTATTCTTTTAAGTCGCTTGTTTTATTTTGGATTATTCCTTATGTGGCAGAATTATTTTCTACCATACAAACATTATTTCAATTGTAGAATAGGAGAAAGTCATGTTAAAAACAGCATTACTTGGGATTCTTACCATTATCATTGCAATGGCAATGAATCAAGGAAAGGCAGAATTTGCAACATTTGTTTCTTTTACAGGAAGTATTTTAATCGCTTGGGTGGCAATACAATTATTACAAGGAATTATGGGAAGTTTTGAACGATTAGAACGATTGCTTTCTGGAGAAATGGAATATATTGCGTTATTAACAAAAATGATAGGAGTGACATATATTTCCGAATTTGCTTCTTCTTTGTGTCGAGATGCTGGATATTCCACAGTAGCAGGACAAATTGAATTAGTAGGAAAATTAAGTATATTGACGATTGGTATGCCAATTGTATTAGCATTATTTGAGTTAATAGCTACTTTAGCATAGGAAGGGAAGAATATGGAAGAATTTGGACTAGATTATTCTGAACTTCAAAAAACAATAGAACAACTATTACCAAAACAATTTCCTTTATCGTTTGAGCAATTGATACAAAGTTTCAGTAGTGGAGAATTACAAGGGCTACAACAAATAGGAAAAGAACTAGGGATATGGGTATACCAAACGGTAACATTTCCAATAGAACAGGGAATTAGATTGTTAGTTCTTATTTTATTTTCTGCGTTATTTTCTAATTTATCGAAAGCATTTGCCAGAGATAGTACTTCTCATTTTGGGTTTTTATGTGTTTATTTTTTGATGGCAGTACAAGTTGCTACTGGTTTTAGTGCATCGCTTCAAATTGTAAAAGAGGGGTTAGGAAATTTGTGTGAATTTGTAAGTGTATTGTTACCAACCTATTGTATTAGTATTGCCTTTGTAACAGGAAGTATTACGGCTGTAGGATATTATCAAGGAACAGCCTTTTTACTTACCATTTTTCAATATATAGCAACGTATTGTTTTTTTCCATTAAGTCAAGTGTATTTAGTACTTTCTTTAGCTTCTTGTATGCAAAAGAAACCAATGTTAGAGAGAATGTTAGAATTGATAGTTCATTTATTTTCCTGGGTACGAAAAACATTATTAGGGATTGCATTAGCATTTGGAGCAGTACAGGGAATTTTATGTCCAGCAATTGATAGCTTAAAAAAAACAACAGTTGTTCGTACGGCATCTGCGATACCAGTGCTTGGTTCCTTATTGAATGGGATGTGGGATACGGTACTTGGGGCAGGAACAGTATTAAAAAATGCCATAGGGATTGGAGGCGTGTTGTTATTATTTCTCATAGGGTTGATACCAATGCTTAATCTAGCCTTACAATATGTCATGTATCGAATTTTGGCAGCAGTAACAGAGCCAATCGCACAGGAAATGACAGGTCGTTTTTTAACCCATGCAGGAATTGCACAAAAATTATTATTTGAATCATTATTTTTTGGGATTCTTTTATTTTTATTGTTATTAGTTGTAATGACAAAAATTACAACGGGATAAGGAAATGTATAGATGGAATGGATTTGTAGTATTGCGTTATTTTTAGTTTTCTCAGAACTTTTATTAGAATTGATTGCTGATACAAAGTATTATAAATTTGCTAGATGGGTAGCAAGCGTTATTCTTTTATTGCAATTTATACAACCTTTTACAGACATCGAAAGTATATGGAGTAAATTTACTACTTCATTTCAAGCGTTTGATTATGCGATGAAAACAGATAATGTAGTAGAACAATTATATCAAGTGGGAGAACAAACAGAAACAAAAGTGTTGCAAAGTTATAAAATAGCGATTTCAGAACAAATAGAACAATTACTAAAAAAGCATGGATTACAATTAAAACAAACAGAATTAGAAGTTGGAAAAACAGGAGAAATTATTTGGTTGAATGTAAGAGCAGTGTATCAAGAAAAAGAAGAAGTGATACAAGAAATTAAAATAATAGAAATTGAACCAATTAAGTTAGAAGAAACAGTAAAAAAAGAAGTTATTTCTCCAATGGAAATATATATTAGAGATTGTTTATCGGAATTTTATCAAATCGATAAGAATAAGATAGAAGTGGTAATACAAGAAGTGGAATAGATAATATTGTCTGCCTCTGCCACTTTACTTGGAGGTTTTATGAATATAAATATATCAGAGCAGGCAAAAAAATGGAAAGAAAAAATGAAAAATTTTGGAGTGAAGGAGTGGGTAGCGTTTTTAATTGTAGGAGTGTGTTGTCTGATTATTGTAGTTCCTACAAAAAAAGAGCAAAAAGAGGAAGAAATAAATCCAATACAAGAAGAAAGTAAAGAAGAAACCGAGCTGGAAACAAACGATTATGTAACAACATTAGAACAACGATTGACGAATTTACTTTCTTTTGTAGAAGATGTTGGTAAAGTAAAAGTGATGATTACAGTAGAAAGTACGACAAGTAAAAATGTGTTACAAGATGGTTCGAAAGAAATGGAGCGAAGTAACGAGCATGATAGCACAGGAGGAAGTCGAACTGTGGAAAATACAAAAACAGATGGAACAACGGTGTTTTCTCAAAATGAGCCTTATGTACTATATGAAACTTATCCCAAAGTAACCGGTGTTGTAGTAATTGCACAAGGAAGTGGGATTGGTAGTGTAGATTATGATATTTTAAATGCCGTACAGGTACTATTTGATGTTCCAGCGCATAAAATAAAAATAATGAAAATGAAATGATATGCCAGCAGGCAGGAATGGAGTAAGAATGAAAGGTATTTTTAAGAAAAACCAAATTATTATCACAGCATTAGCACTCATGATATGTGCCGCAGGGTATTTACAATTTTCTAATCCGGGAGAAGATAGGCTGATAACAACAGAGAATGATACAAATCTTTATTTTGATATGGCACAATTAGAAAATGATGGTACAGAAGGAATGACAATTAATGTAGATTCTAGTTTATTGAGTGAATTAGAAGAAAACGATACGAGTAGTACAGCAGATGTAGTTGTATCTGGGGAAAGTTCTGAAGTAGCTGAACAAGAAGAAACCGATGAAAATCATCAAGTAGGTGATGCTGTTATGGTAAGTACAACCATTCAAGATAATTTTACTATTAATGCAAGATTAGAACGAGAACAGCGTCGTGCTCAAAGTAAAGAAACTTTAATGTCTGTTATTGAAAGTGAAACGATTGAGGAAGAACAAAAACAGGTAGCAATAGAAACATTAGTAAATTTAACTACAATTGCAGAAAAAGAAAATGCAGCAGAACTTTTATTAGAAGCAAAAGGATTTTCTGACCCAATTGTAAATATTATGGAAAATGAAGTAGATGTAGTAATCAATGCCTCAAGTGTTACAGACCAGCAAATTGCACAGATTGAAGATATTGTAACAAGAAAGACAGGATTTGAACCAAGAGACATTACAATTACGGCAGCAATTCAGGAGGAGTAAGTTACATAAAAAAGGCTTTGCAAAATGAGTAGAGTTTGATATAATAGACAAAAGGATAAGAAATTTACTTGATGTGTAGTGCATCAGATAGGAGGATACAAAAATGACAGTAGAAAATGTAAAGGAATATGAAGAAAAGGAATTTACTTCCGAAGTAAAAATTGCAGGTGATGTTATTGCAACAATTGCAGGTCTTGCAGCAACAGAAGTAGATGGCATTGCTTCTATGCAAGGAAATTTAACAAATGAGTTAGTAGGAAGACTTGGAATGAAGAACTTAACAAAAGGTGTTACGATTGAGTTCGAAGAAGATGGTGCTTCTGTTCATGTAGCGTTAGCTGTAGTTATGAAATATGGCTATAGCATTCCTAAAACTTGCAAAGCTGTACAGGATAGAGTAAAAAATGCGATTGAAAATATGGCTGGATTAAAAGTATTAGATGTTAATATTAAAATCGTAGGTGTAAATACAGAAAACGAAGAATAAAAATAATAAAATTTAGAAAAAGACTAATGTTTAGATGTAGAACAAAAGGTTTTTATGGAAATGCTCCTATCAGATGAGGATAAAAAGCCTCGTCTGATAGGAAAAAAGTATTATAGATGCAGGTGGAGAGAAAATATGACAAAACGTGAAGAAAGAGAACATCTGTTTAGAATTTTATTCTGTAAAGATT
>CALASV010000034.1 GCA_937888895.1 uncultured Clostridia bacterium
TGCTAATTCATCTTTCAAAGGTACTAATTCTTTTACCTTTAAACGTTCTTTTAAATTCATATACTCACTATAACGCACTTGTAACGCTTCAAAACCAAGTACTCTAACTTGCTCTGCTGCCAAAACTTGATTAATAACAGCACAATAATCTCTACTACTACCTACTTCTACTACCGTATAATCAGGTGCTTGTCCTTTCGCTGCAATCGTATAACGAGAATCTGTAAACAATGTCTTACTATTCTTTGTTATCAATAAATAACCTGTTGCCCCTGTAAAACCACTCAAATAACGCATATTGTAGCCATCGGAAACTAAAATAGCATCTAATTTCTTATTTTGAAGAACTTCTTTCAATTTCTGATATCTTACTTCCATAATTCAGATTTCTCCTTTTTACTTTTTTATATATTCTTTCAGTGCATCTATCGCAAGAAAATATCCTTGCAACCCAAGACCTAAAATTTCTCCTGTACAAACTGGTGTAATAACTGAAGTATGGCGAAATTCTTCTCTTTTATACACATTCGAAATATGCACTTCAATCTTTGGCACTTCAATCGATGCTAACGCATCACGAATCGCAATACTATAATGTGCATAAGCTCCCGGATTGATAACAATTCCATCTACTTTATCATAATAAGCCTGTTGAATACGGTCAATAATTGCCCCTTCGCTATTATTTTGAAATAGTTCTATCTCAAATCCATCTTGCTCGGCTTTTTGTTGTAAACGTTCTACTAAACCTTCATACGACTCACTTCCATAAATCCCCTTCTCACGAATACCAAGAAAGTTTAAATTTGGTCCATTGATGACTAATACTTTCATCTGCTTATCCTCTTTTCTTTTACAAAATTTATTTCCTTACTGTTTTTTATGAAATAACTATTTATAATTCATTATTCTACTGATTCATAACTACATAGTACTATAATAATTTTTCAAATATTAATTGTTATTCCATAATCGTTCTAAGCAACAAATGGTTTCATAAATAGTTTTTTTATCTGTTTCTAATACAACATCTGCTACTTTTTCATATACAGGATTTCGTACTTCCAACATTGTTTCTATTTTCTTTCGTAAATCCCCTTCTCTCAAAAGAGGTCTTGTAGTATCTTCTTGTAAATGTTCTACTAAAGTATTTACACTTGCTTTTAAATACACTACCGTACCAAGCTCTTTTAATAATGCTTGATTTTCTTCTTTCATTGGAAGCCCACCGCCTGTAGCAAGTACCATTTTCTTTGATTCTTTACTTAAATCTTGAATTACTTGTGTTTCCTTTTGACGAAAATAAGCTTCTCCTTTTTGTGCAAATAGTTCGGAAATTGTCATTTCTTCTTGTGCTTCAATTAATGCATCTGTATCTAAAAATTCTATTCCTAATGACCTTGCTGTTTTTTCTCCGATGGTACTCTTCCCCGAACCCATATATCCAATTAAAACAATTGACTTCATATTTTCAACCTTCCACACTGACTTTTTCTATAACAATATAAAATTGGTTTTTCTAAATATCGTTTTAATACAATTTGTATTTCTTCGTGCTTATCAATTGGCTCTACCAAGTATGTTTCTATCCCTGTTCTCTTTGCTCCCCATACATCAGTAAAGAGTTGGTCGCCAATAAATATGGTAGTTTGTTTTGTGCTACCCATTTTTTCCATTGCTTTTTCATAACCAGAATGTTTTGGCTTTCCTGCTTTATAAATATAATCTACTTGAATTGGTTCATTAAACATTTTCACTCTTGCTTCTTTATTATTAGAAAGCAGACAAACACGAAAACCAATCTTTTTTAAACGTTCCATCAAAGCAATGGCACGTTCTGTTGCGGGTTTTCCATGTTCTGTCAATGTATTGTCAATATCAAAAATTAAAGCACGAATTCCTCTTTGATAAAGTTTCTCATAAGGAATATCATACGCTGATGCTATCATATGGTCTGGATAAAACATTTGAAACATACGCTTTCTCTCCTTTTTTCATTTTTACTATTACTTCTGCTAGTCCAATGGATAAGGAAAACTATCGACTTGTCAATCGAACTTACTCTTAATTGGAAGTAATATTTTTCACATCTATCGTACAAAAAGAAAAACATTCTCTTTACTTTTTCTTATGCACATTCCGAATCGTTTTCTTTTTCTTTCCTGTTTCTTTTGGCTTACCTGCTAAACTTTTTCCTTTATTATCACTTTGTTTCTGATTTCCATTATTATGATATCCATAATTACCCTTATTTTCTTTAGGACGAATTAAACAAGTTTTTTCATATCCAATTAAATCTTCTCTACCTGCAAGTTTCAATGCTTCTAATACTAAATCATAATTTTTAGGATTACGATACTGAATTAACGCACGTTGCATTGCTTTTTCATGTGGTGATTTTGGAGTATATACTTCCTTCATCGTTCTTGGGTCCAATCCTGTATAATACATACAAGTAG
>CALASV010000035.1 GCA_937888895.1 uncultured Clostridia bacterium
GATTTCTTTGCAAATAAAGCTGAATTTGAGCAAATGGCAGAGAAAATTGTGTTTACTGGTATGATTGATGAATATTTTGATTATTGTTATGGGGAATTGGAATATCGAAGTCTTCGTTTTGAAACAGAAGTATTGGATGAGGAAAATTATCAAGGAAATGCTGTAGTCAATTATACAGAGTATGAAATTCCATATACGAGAGTGATTGAGCATAAGCATTTTGAGTTTGGTTGTCAAAATGGAAATTATAATCCAAAAACGGTTATTACAAGAGAATATCCAGCAACATGGAACAAGGGCGACGAACCTTATTATCCAATGAATGATGAAAAAAATAATATGTTATTTGCAAAATACAAAGAACTTGCAGAAAAACAAGAGAAAGTGATTTTTGGTGGTAGACTTGGTATGTATAAGTATTTTGATATGCATCAAGTAATTGAAGTTGCATTACAATGTGTAGAAAAGGAAGGGATTTTTGAGTGAATTTCAAATTACAAAAGTTAATTGTGCTTTTTAATGAACGCAGGACATTTTTTGACAATCATCCAGATAGTTATCGTTTTATGAGAAAAACTTTGGAACAAAAGTTAGCAGAAGGAACAGAAATTGAAATAATTGTAAGAACTCCAGAAGGAGAAACTACATCTACTAAGATGGTGGTTTTACAAGAAGATAAGAAGTTTTTAGATAGTTTTAGTGATATTTTATCATAGTAATATTTGTAAAATTAAAGAAAAAAACATCTTATGTTTTGTCTAATAATATTAGGTGAACATAAGGTGTTTTATTTTTTTAGATATTAGTGCAAAAAAATTACACAAAATAATTTTACAAGTGTAAAAAACTTGCTTTTGCATATAATATAGATTATAATAGTGAATGTAAGGAGGGAATTGTATGCTGAAAAATTATGAGGTTTGTAATTTTAAATCATTTAAAAATAAAATAAAGTTTGATTTAGAAAAGACGAATTATCAAACATTATCAATGACTAATTTGAATGGTAATATTTTGAAAGGGCTTATGTTTGTAGGTGCTAATGCATCTGGTAAATCAAATTCTATTTTAGCAATTAAATTTTTGTTAGATTGTGTATTAGGAAAAAATGATATTAATATGGAGACTTATATTTGTTTATTTTCAAATAATCCAATTATGTCTTTAAGTTATACATTTGATATAGAAGGGACAGAAATTATTTATCATATAACATATCAAAAAATTGATAAGAAATTGAATGAAAATTTATTAGTAGATGGTAAAACGGTTTTTATTAGAGATGGAAGTGTTGCAAAAGTATCTATAAAGGAAGAAATTACACATACAGATGTTCCTAAAAGAACATTATTTTTAAGAGATATTTATTTTAATACAAAGTTCCGAGGACATGAGAAGCTTCAAAAATGGTTTCAGTTTTTAAGCAATTCGGTTTATTTAGACCTTTATACTAACAATGTGATACCATATCAAGATGTAGATTTATCTTTGAAATCTTATATGGAGGAAGACGGGGCAAGTAGAACAAATGCATTTTTTAATGAGTATAATTTTGAACAGAGTATAGAGTATAATGAGAAATCCTCAGGAAATTTAATTTCTATGGAAGCACCAGAAAAAGTTATCTTTTTTAAAAGAAAAGGAATAGAAGAACCAATTCCATTTGCTTTAGAATCTTTAGGAAATAGAAATTTATTGCAAATGTTACCCGCTTTCTTTCATTGTATTACACAAGGTGGAATGTTGTTAATAGATGAATTTTCTAGTGGATTTCATAATGAATTGGAACAACTTTTAATTCGTTATTTTATGAATAAAGCAGAGAAAGGACAACTTATTTTTGTTTCTCATTCTACTAATTTGTTGTCAAATAGTATTTTGCGTCCTGACCAAATTTATTCTGTAGATTTTAATACAGAAGGAAGTATTATTAAAAGATTTTCTAGTGAAAAACCAAGAGAAGCACAAAATTTAGAAAAAATGTACTTGGGTGGTGTATTTCATGGAGTACCAAAATATGAATATACGTTTAAATAAAGATAAGTCAATTGGAAAAGTGCTTTTTATTGTGGAAGGTGGTTGGACAGAGCCATATATATTAAGAAAAATTTTTACAACAATTTTTGATTACCAATTTGAAACGATTCTTAGAGAGAAAAGTTATAGTAAGTATAATTCAAAGCAAAATCCTACATCACAAGTTTTTGTTATTAATGCAGAAGAAAGTAATATAAAAAATATTAAAAAAGATAATCAGTTTTTGAATAAACTTTTTGCAGAGTTAATTGAAAATTATAATTTTAATGTAGATAATGCTGCAATTTATTATTTGTTTGACAGAGATAATAAGTCAAATACAGATATAGATTTTGTAAAAGAAATGGTTTCTTTATTAGTAAATGCGAGAGATAATGTAGGATATGAAAGACAAGGGATGTTACTTTTAAGTTATCCTTCGATAGAAAGTTTTACTGTTAGTAATTTTGAAAAAAATTGTTTTGATAAGAGTTTTGCTACTGGACATAATGTAAAATTATATGCACATAGCAAAAATTTTAATCATCAAAAAATATCAGAAAAAACGCTTTTATTTGCTACAAATGAATTATTAAGTGCATTGTATAAAATTGAAAAAAAAGAAATTGATATTGATACTTTTGGAACTACAAATGAAAAAGTATTTAATTATGAAGAGCAGATATATCAAGAAACAGGAATGTATAATTTGCTAAGTTTAACAATTATTGCGTTATTAGACCTTGGGTTAATAGATTTTGAAGAAAGTTAAAAAAATATATTAAATTAGAGTGTGTAGAAAAAGAAGGAATTTATAGTGGAAATTTTGTAAACAGATAAGAAATTCTTAGATAGTTTTATGGATATCTTATCATAAGATGGGTGAATAAAAACATCCTATGTTTTGTGAACATAGGATGTTTTATTTTATTAAATATCTAGTAATTTAGCAACATCAGAAAAGTTAATAAATAGGTCTTCATAAATATTGACCTTAATAGTAGAGTTAAAGGAGTATGGAACGCTTATAATGTTACCGTTACTGAAAACTTAGAAAAGTTTAGAAAAACTTTAGGTTTCATTCCTACTTCTTCGTATCCGATTTTGCCTAAGCTACTTTCGTTTGTTGTGATACTCCATAGGCGTTAATTCCTGACTAACGTATCAGTACATATCTGCATTCACTTGATAATGTTAGATTGCAGATGTTAAAGCATTTTCTCCATATCGTTTCAGATTGATACTCGCTTGATAATCTCTATCTATGACCAATCCACATTGCTCACAATGATAGGTTCTATCACTTAACTTTAAATCCTTTTTGATTGTGCCACAACCACTACATAATTTCGAACTTGGAAAGAATCTATCGGCTATTACTAACGGAATCCCGTTCCATGCACACTTATATTCTAATTGCCGTCTAACTTCTCCCAAATTTTGTTGCTGTACTGCTTTCGATAAATGCTTATTTTTCATCATTCCTTTCACATTCAAATCTTCGATACATAGAAAACTTGGTTCTCGTTTTACTATCTTTGTCGTGATTTGATGCACATAATTCTGACGAAGATTTGTTAGTCTATGGTTTATCTTTAACAACTGTTTTTCACTTTTTTCTATATTCTTCGTTTTACAGTAACTTTCTCCTTTCTTATTTTTTTCATACTTTCGTGCAATCGAACGCTGTACCCTGCGTTTCTTTTGTTCTAATTTTTTTATTTTCTGTGTTTTATTGATATTTTTTTCTGTAGTTCCATCCGAGCAAATCGCTAAGTCTTTGATTCCTAAATCTATTCCCATTCCTTCTTGTTTTCTTGCTGGTTTCTTTTCTGTCGAAGTAACTTCTACTCCTACCGTCAGCCACCAATGTTCCCCATCAAATTTGATTCGTGGGTCACTATAGGTTCTATTTGTGGGAATTTTTCCTACTTCTGCGAGTTTTATCCAATTGAGTTTTTGCTTGTTTCGTTTTTTAGAACCAGCAAATCCCTCGACTTTCACATGAGTTTCCGTAAATTGAATTTTGCAAGGGTCTTGATAAAATTTAGGTACGGAATGTTTTTTACTCTTAAATTTAGGATGACACTTCATATCATATACCGTTAACTTCTTTCCAATTCGAGCAAAATGTTCTATCTTTTGTTTCGAATACTTCACTCCAGTTTTTTTATACTCTCGAAAAAAATTTTGAAATGCAATGCAACAATCTTTGATGGCTTGTTTTGTTACATTATTCGATATTTTGTTTAACCAATTTCCTTTTTCTGTTTTCTTAAACTGCGTAAATTCTTTTCGCAATACACTATCCGATAAAAAACTTTCTCCCTTCTGAAACCCTGTCATTTGTTTTTCTAATGCCCAATTATAAGCAAAACGAGCAGCATCTGCATACTGAACTAACTTCGTCTTTTGTTTGTTATTTGGCAACAACATTACTCTATAAGTCTTTCTCATCTCTTG
>CALASV010000036.1 GCA_937888895.1 uncultured Clostridia bacterium
GGAATAAAACTACACACTTTCCTTCCAAGATAGACAAAATCAAAAAGAAAAGAAGAAAAATCGGTAATAAAAATACGATATGTTTCTATCCTATCTGTTTCTTCCACAATACGAATACAGTCACTTTTTATTTCAAACAAATGCGTATATTCTTTAAAAATAGGATGTAATTTTACTTCTAATGTATAATTATGTTGTTCTAATAATTGTTGCATTTTACTAGAAGTTAAAAGTTTTATCATTCCTTGATAGTAATCAGACTGTAACAATGCTTCCTCTTTTGGTTGCCATCTTCCATCTATATTTGCACCAATTAAATATTGTCTCCAACTAGGAGCAAATAGAATCTTATTTTCAGGTATTATCTGTTTATCCAATTGCTTTAAACGAGGCATACATTTTCTCACAATATCCTGTTCTCTAAAATGATATTTCTTTTGAAATAATTGTACTTCATATTGTGTCGAAACACATATCTTATCTGCCATAATCATTTCAGGTGTATACTTCCACGGAATATCTGCATGCAAAATTCCATGTTGTAAATACTCTACTTCAAAATCAAAGAAGTCCGAATACAATCCTAACTCATGCATAGGAAATGGAAAAATATTGTTATCCTCAATAAATGCAGTATAAATTTTCTCTGTTGCCAATACATATACTTTATGTTCTTCACTACCAAATAAAATGACATCTTTCTTTTGAGAAGCAGAAAATAACTCGTCCAAATTTACATTAGGGTCAGCGATATACTTTCGTACAATCCCATCATTCTTTCCATAGTCCTCTAAAAACTGATAATACCCATTATCCTTTTTTACCCCACGACAATCATAATATAAATAAATTCGTTTCCGTTTTCGTAAAGCAATTGCCTTTCTTCGTAACAAAGCAACTCGGTACATCATCCAATGAGTATAACTATTTTTCTTTAATATTTTCGTCCATTTTTGATTCGTAACTATAAACTGATTTGTTATCTTATCATACTGTATATGTCTTTTCCTAATGACTGCATTATATCTCTCATACTCATAAGAAAATGGAACTTTGGGCATAAAATAGTATGTACACTCATATCGGTTTCCACCCAATTCCATAAAAAACTGAAACGTATGTAATTGCTCTAAAGGAACTTCCAAACAAAATGCATAAAACATATTCGTCTTCGTATGACATAAATAATAACTATGAGAAGAATGATATAAATCTTGCTCTATTTCTTCTCCATTGACTACAGCAAACAATTTTGGCTTTTCACTAAAAAAAAATACCACCGACTTTAAAAACCCTCGAAAAATTAATGTTCCATTATCCTCTCGAATCCTTGTCACTACAATTTCTACGGTTTCACTAGAAAAAACTTCTGTTCCTGCTACTTTGATACCAAATTTATCCGTTTCAGAAAAAGCCTCTGCCTGATGATTCGGTTTCAATGAAAGCCAATAATATTTATGAAAAAAATCAATATCAGGATGCTCTAAAATTACTTCTACATCTACACTTTTAAGCAATATTTGTATTCTATCCATTGCCCTTTGAAACTGCTCTTTTTCATAATGATATGGATACAGCATATTTGCCCGTAACTTCCACGCAAGGTCATTAATATACAATCCCTGAAAAGCTAATGGAACTTTGTCATACCCACAAAACATCTCTTCAAACATCTTTATCGACTGCTCGAAAATATAACAAGCACCCTTCATTTTTCCAGAAGAACTTTCCTCCATACGATTATAAATATAACGAGCCTCATTACAAAAACCTATTTTCATTTTCTTACGAAGTACTTCACAACAATACTTTTGGTCTTCCGAAAAGGTCATCGAAGTATCGAAAAGAATATTTTTCTCAAACTGATTTTTTACCATAATATTCATTGTAGTTTGCCCAATATAAGGAAACTGATTTAAATCAAAAATTCCACTATAACACATTGTCCGATAACGAAAATGAGGAGCAAGTATCGCACCATAATAATGCGTCACAATCGGATAAGTCACTAAATCCACAATATCATAACAACTATCAAAAAAAGAAACTAATGCCTCAACACTACCTGCTTGTAACTCATCATCTGCATCTAAAAATAAAATGTATTTTCCCTTGGCTCTACGAATCCCAGTATTTCTAGTATCAGAAACACCCGTGTGTGCTTTCTTTATGTAAAACACGTTGTCATATTTATCAGCACATGCTTGACAAATAGAAGCACTGTTATCCGTAGAACCATCATCAATCAAAAGAACTTCCGAAGGAATGGATAAAGGAAGAAGGGATTGTAAGGCTTTCTCAATATAAAGTTGTGCATTGTATATTGGGATAATAATTGTAACTGTCTTTTCCATTCTTTTTCCCTATTTAATTCCATAATTATTGAAATTTTTGTAATACTTTTATAACATCATCTACTTCTAGTTCTGATTATAGAAGCTGGTACTTATCTCTACCTTATTAATTTTATTTTCTATTTTTACAAGTCTTTCTAATATATTTTCAAGTAATTTTTTATTTTCTGAATCTTCTTCTAATAAATCTTCTATCTTTTTACTATTTTTCTCAATATAATTCATTACTACATCAATATCAGAAAGTATAGTATCCATTTCTCCTACATTTAAAGCATCTATTAATAATTTTTTAGATTCTTCTATTTCTTTTTCTAATTTTTCATATACTACATCATAATCAATTGGATTATATAATTCTGGTGTAAAATTAGAAAGATTATTATTAATAATTCTATCTCCTAATCCAACTTTTTCTAATAATGTTGTAAATCTATCTACAAAATCTCTTGGAATAACTAAAAAATCCTTTCTAAAGATAATAGCAAAACAAACTCCATGGAAAGAATCTGTAACAAAATATTTCGAGTGATAAATAAGTTCTAATGCATTTTCAATTGGAAATGGTTCTACACATGGATAAGTAAACTCTTTTACTTGACTAACTTTTTCTACACTTCCAAGCACTTCTACAGGAAGTCCGTTAAAATGTTCTATCGTTTTTGTAATTAACTTATTGATAGTACTACGTGGTTTAATCACATAAGACCCTATATATTCTGATTCTCTTTTTTTATTTACTGATTCAATCAATCTCATATAATACTTCTTATCACATAAAAATACAGGGTCAATACACCATTTTACCTCGTAATCTAATTTCAGTTCATTATTTGCTAAATTAACACCATCATTTTCACGACATGATAAAAACTTAAATTTATTTAAATAATATGTTAATTCTCGATAGTATTCCTTGGAACCTCTTGCACCTGCACCACCAAAAGAAGAAGCATAACCCATTCTTTCCTTATTTTCTTCTACCCATTGCAAAAAGAAAAAATGATTTCTGCATTCCGACATAGATTCTAAGAAAATTTGGTCTGAGCCAAGCACAAACTGACCACATTTTCTATTTAATTCTCTCATTTCTAAAATGTTATTATATTGTACTGCTTGTGCATAAGAAGGTAACCATTTTCTATTAAACTCTTTTGCTTCATTACTAATTTTTAATGCAGAATCTAAAGGTCTCTCTATTGGCAAAACAGAATAATTTAAATCAGACAACACATAATATAATGCATAATAAGTTAAAACACTTCCAATATTGTCATTATATAAAACAGAAGGAAGTCCAATATCATAATATCCATTTACAGCATAATAATATGCTTCTGAAAAACTCTTTTCTTTTAATAATGCTAGGAAACGTTCTCGCAATGGACTTACTTTTGTTTTAGGAGTAACTCTATTTGGAATTTTCGTATAATCTTTTACTGGAAGTAATTTATGATACTTTGCTTCACTAGCAATTACACTATAAATTTTCTCTGCTTTTTCATTATTTACAAATACAAAAGAAGTACCCTTTTTATCATTACTCTTTGGGTCTAGTTTATCTGAATGCCATAAATCCCCTATCGTAAAATCTGCTTGTCTTGGATAATCATTAAATACACAATCATAACACATATCACGCATCATCATATTATCTATAAAAGCTATGTAATACGGATTTTTAGGAGCCGTCTTATATTTACTAATATATTCAGTGCCATCTTCAAAATGGATGATATTTCCAATATGCCCCCAACCAAACCTTTTACTACGAAATTCTACGTTTTTCACTTTTTTTCCATTAGATGCTTCCTTTAACCAACTATCAAAAAATTTCTGTGAAGGTACACCATGACACAAAACTTCTGCTGTAATTAAAGTATCATATTCTTCCTTCAAAAATGCTTTCATTCCAGCAACTTGACAAGGCGTTCCTGTAAAAAGTACCCATTGATTATCATTTAATATCTTCTTTATTTCTTGATAACAATTACCCATATTACTTTGTACATATTTTGAACCTTTTAATTTCATTAAATCATCTTTATTATTCACAATAATATGATTCAACTTCATATTTTCATCAAAAGCTACTCCACAAATATATCCATTTCTTGCTAAAACAT
>CALASV010000037.1 GCA_937888895.1 uncultured Clostridia bacterium
CCATATTTTTCTTTGTCTTACAATTACATTTTTCCATTTACTGATGTTCATATCGAAAAACTTTTTTTATACTTCCGTTTTCTTCTAATGCTTCATACAACTTATCCCATCCTGAAATTTTACAATGTTCCTTTATAATTTCTAACAATTCTTCGTTTTCTTCTTCTTGCTCTGTTATTTCATTATACAACCACATCGTATGATATGTCATACACATCATAATATTCAATGGTTTTTGCAAGTCAATTTTTCCTATTTCCACACAAGTCATAGACTGAAACAACGCATCCTCAACAAATTCTAAATCTGCCTTACTTTCATATAAAATAAGCCCAATATATCTATAAATTAAATTAACGGGATGTGTACCAAGCTTTTTTATTTCTTCATTTTTTAATAATTGTATTAATTTACTTTGACACTCCTTTGTAACATCTTTTAAATAAAAAGTATAAATTCCTTTTAAAAATACTAATAAGGAATATCTTTCAAATCCATCGTTTAAAATTTTTGATAATCCTTCCTTCACATTTTTATATTCATGAAAATAACGATTCGTTTTATCCAATTTTATAATTTCACTTACATAATTCTCATATAATTGTTTATCTTTTATTTCGATAGCGTATTGCAAAATATGAGAAATTGTAATCATTTTATTTCCTACATTATCTCCAAATTCTTTTAATGCTTGTTCAAAGGAAATCATTGGATCTTCTCTTTTTGTCCAAACCATATAAGTTCCTTTTGCACTATAAGCTCTTGCTAAGTTGATGATTCTAGTACTTTCTTCGCAAGGTATGACTCCATTTTCTTTTGCTACCTGAACATAAATATTTTTTATTGCTTCTAAACCATTTACATTTTTTGATGCAATTTCATACGCCTTTTCCAATTCATATCTATCTACATACATTACAGCAACTCGATTTAAATATCCTAAATACTCCATCAATGGCATATCGCTCTTTAGCTTTTCTATTTCTTCATATAATTGTTTTTTACGATAATCATCCCCTGTATGATTACAACAAGCAAGTCCACTATTTAATAAATTACATTTCGTATCAATTGGGATATTATTTTCTTTTTGCTCTGCACAACTCCATAAAAGTTCAAATAAATAGTTACATCTTAAAACAGCAATTTCATCTTGTTTTAACTCTGCATCTAATTTTGCTACAGCATTTTGAAAATTTCTTAAATTCAATTTGCCTTGTAGCCCCTTTATTTTATGTTCTGGTATTACCATTTCATAAGCTATAAAAAATAATGTATAATAATCTTGCTCCTCATAAGCTTTATAACATCTTTTTAATTTCTCTACTGCACTTAACATTTGTGTTGCACTTTGATAACGATAGTTTGGATTTTCTTCCATACAACATTTTAAAAACTGAAGTATTGCATAGTTCATAACAGGACTTTCCGAACAATGCAATATGCTTTCTTGCACTTCTTGATTCAAACTATTTATCCCTTCAATTCCTAATAACATACGCAAGAAAATGACACCAACCGAATACAAATCCGTTGCTGGTCTATATTTATAAGTTTCCCTTGCCCATTGCTCTGGTGCACAATACTTAGAAGCTACTGCAATTTTATTTCCTTTATCTACAATTTCCCCCTCTTCCATTTTCAAAGCACTAAAAAAGTCAATAAACTTTACTTTCCCAACCTGCTTTTTTTCTATATCTATACTTTCCAAAAAAATATTCCCCGGATGTAAATCTAAATGTAAATATCCTATTTCTTTCTCTTTTTTCCAAAAAGAATGTAATACTTCCAAAGAAGATAGTATTTCCTCCACAACTTCTAAACAAATTTCCATTGATACAGGTTTTGTTTTGTAATTTTCTAACAATTGCTTTAAAAACATACCATTTTTTCTAAACTGCATAATCGCATATTCTTTGTCTTCTTTTTCTATCACATCTAAAATTGGAATAACAATACTTTTCGATGCATAATTTTCAATTTCATGTGAAATTCTTCTTTCTTGTTCTAATGCACCTTTCTCTATTAATTCACTACAATATTCTTTCGCTACATAAAAAAATTCTTCTTCACTATCCATATCTTTACTATACTTGGCTCTATATAAAATAGCACCATTTGTTTGTGCTATTTTATCTGCCAATTCATAAATACCTACCTTTTTATGTCCCATAAATAAAATCCTTTCTGCCATTATAACTGAAGTCCATTTTATGCAAATGACTCATTTTTATAAATTAAATCATCTTCTAATTGTTTTTTTTCTGCTTTTTTCCTCTTTAATTCTGCTTTACTTAACTCTGTTTTATTTTCCATAAACTTTTCATACACAAATTGAATATCTCGATTGATGGTCATTAAAAGCTTTAAAAAAGGAAATTCTTTTCTTGCCTCATTTTTATATTCTAATTTGTCCACATTCAATTGCTCTGCCCATTTTTCTAATAACGCATCTCGATATTTTAATGCATATAAAATCAAACAATCAGTTCTATCAACTAATTCTTTTAACTCTGCATCTTTTATCATCGTAAAATCTTTATCCCAATAACCTGCCAGTTGCAAATATGTTCCTATTTCATCTTCTCTTCCAGCCGCTATGGCAAGTTTCATGACATATATTTTTTCTGTCAAATCTTGCTCAAATGCACCTTTCATCTTTTTTTTATTTTCTGATTTAAAATCTACCTCATAATCTTTTCTGTTTAAAAAATTTCTACCTTCTATTAAAGTTTTTACCTTATATTCTCCACTTCGTTTCTCTGATTTTGCATACTCTCCCATATATCCATTTTCAGTAATTGCATCAGAAATTTCCCATATTTTATTTAATAATTGTGACAATGTTCGATTCAATTTTTCTTTCGTATATTCTTTATTTTCTTTTATATTTTTTACAAATTTTGCACTTACAGAATCTAAAAAGATACCTCTTTTTCTTAAACTTTCCAAAGAAACTGCATATCTTTGCGTACCTACATTACAAGCAGAATATTGTAAATTTTTCATATAATACTCATATTCTTTCACATACTGTAATGTTTTTAAAAAATAACCATATCTTTTTTGTGCAAAAACCCATCCTTCGGAATTTCCTATTTTTCCACTCTCAATAAACTGGTCAATATCTGTCGTTTCTTTCAAAAGTTTATCTGTATACAACAAAGTTAAATAATTCGTATTTCCACTTTTCTTTTTATTTTCTTCCTCTTGTTCTAAAAGATTATGATATTTTTCAATTTCCTCATCAATGTCCCAACCTATAGCCGATGTCCTTCCAATTTTTAATATTGGCTCTTTTGCAAAACGATATAATGTTTCTGTTTTACTGCTCCATTCCAAATAGTTACCAAAATCTTGATGCGTTTTTAATAAATACACTTTAATATTTTGATATATCTCTCTTTCCTCATCTTCTTTTTCTTCCCTTGCACAAGTTTCGTAATACTCTATTCCATACATTTCTTGTAGCATATTTCTAACTTTGCCCATCTCTATATCCGTCTTTTGTTTTAATATAGGAAATGATACTTTCTTTCCATTCCACTTTGGTTTTAATACTTGTAATAATTCCTGCTCTTCTCTTGTTAATTCTTGCTCTCCTTTTAATTCTATCCACTGATTTTTTCCTACAGTAACTAAATCTTCTCTTTCTTTACAACTTCGTTCTAAAGCAATATTGATTTTTTCTTTTACTTCTTTTAATTTTTCAAAGGCTGGTATTTCAAAATTTCCACAATATTTGTCTAAATAATGTATCGCAATTGCATCTACAATATCTAAAACATATAATTGTTCATGTCCTGCTGCCAATAAAAGCCGATTTGTCTGTTCTACATTTTTTCCAAAATAAAAACAATATTGTACTATGACATCTCGTTCTGGTATCGCGCCAGCACTACTTTTCCAATGTGAAAACATATCTTTATAACAATATTTTTCCACATTTTGTTTTATGTAATCAAATGCAAAAGAACGCCAATAGGACGACCGTAATATTTGAAATTGATTGCAATCAGGTAACTCTTCATTTTCGCTTAATTTATTTTCATATTCTTCTATATACTTCCAAAATATATTTAAAAATACTTCTTTTTGTCTTTTTGCCTTCTTCATAAAAAAGTGAACAAAAGCAGTATGATTTCCTGTCGCAATAGCATGTGCTACACAAGCATCTAAATTTTTATAC
>CALASV010000038.1 GCA_937888895.1 uncultured Clostridia bacterium
TTTATTCTTTTTCAGAAAACCAATCATTTTCTTGGCTGTTTCTTCATCATCGGTAACAATATTTTGAATATTTCCTCCCAATGCAGTTTCAATGGCAGTTTCATATTTCTTATCTACTTTAATAATATCTGCTACAACACCAATAATACCAGAAGTATCTGCTTTTCGTTCCATTACTTTACGAATTGCCATTCCATATCCATCATAACGCTCTGAAATATTTTTCAAAGCATCTAATTTAGAAGTGGCATTCATTCGTTCTCGTTCGGTTTGTTCTATCACTGCTGTTGTTTCTTGCACTTGTTGTTTTTGCTTCGCTATCTTTTGTTCCAATTCCAAAATATACTTTTTATATTGTTTAATTTTCGTTGTAATTTCTTGATACTCTTTTTCCACAACTTCTATTTGTTCTTCATACTCTGATTCTTCCGATTTATGACGAAGTATTCTCTGTGCTAATTCTGCCTTTTTTATGGAATTTTGCTCTTCTAATGTCTCAAAATGCTGTAATTTCATCTTATTCTCAGTGATTTGACTCATACCCTGTAAAATAAACTCATTACATTGTTCTATCGCTTTTGTAACTTCTTCTAACTTCTTACGAATCGTTTCTCGTTCTTCTTCTATCTTCTTTTGTTGTTTCTTTTGTTTTTCTAAAGACAACAACACTTCATTTTCTTCCTTACTTAGTTGCTCCAATTCTTTTTTCTTCGTCGTTTGCTCTATCACTAACGACTGTTGCCGTTGTTCATAATGCTCATTACTAAATTGTATCGAAGTTATTTTTTCTTGCATCAGACGAATTTCACCTTCTTTTTCTTGAATCATCATCAAAAGTTTCATTCGCTGTTCTTTTTTTTCTTCTATTTTTTCAGAATACTGCTCTAATTGTTGTTCTAAACGCTCATATTCTTGTCGTGTATTTTCATAAATCGTTTTTGTTTTCTCTAATTCTTCTGTAACAAGTGTAAGTTTTGTATCAATTTCTATTTTATTTTTTTCATTCTTTTCATATTCTAATAAAAACAAATTGATTTCTAATTTTTTTAATGTTTCTTTTAACTTTAAATATTCTTTCGCTATTTCTGATTGCTTTTGTAATGGTCCTACTTGCTTTTCAATTTCGGATAAAATATCTGTAATACGAGAAAAATTAAGCTGTTCTTCTGCTAAATCTCGTTCTGCCACAGCTTTTCGTTTTTTATATTTTACAATTCCTGCTGCCTCATCAAACAATTCTCGTCGTTCTTCTGGTTTCCCACTTAAAATTTTATCAATCTGCCCTTGTCCAATAATCGAATAACCTTCTTTACCAATACCCGTATCTAAAAATAACTCTTGCACATCTTTTAAACGACAAATGCTACCATTGATAATGTATTCACTTTCTCCAGAACGATATACTCGTCTTGCTACTGTAACTTCTTCATATTCGATGGGAAGTTGATGGTCTGAATTATCCAATGTAATTGCTACAAACGCATATCCCATCGGTTTCCGTAGTTGTGTACCAGAAAAAATAACATCCTCCATTTTACTTCCACGTAACTGTTTTGCACTTTGCTCTCCAAGTACCCAACGAACAGCATCTGCTACATTACTCTTACCACTGCCATTTGGTCCTACAATTGCTGTTATACCGTCATGAAATTTAAATACAATTTTATTTGCAAATGATTTAAATCCATATACTTCGATACTTTTTAAATACATATTTACCTCTCTGTTTTTTATAATTTACCCTGTCTAAACTTTAATAAAGATTGATAAGCAGCTTCTTGCTCTGCTGCCTTTTTTGTTTTTCCTTTTCCAATCATCAATGGTGTTTGATTCATATATGCTTGTACTGTAAACACTTTATTATGGTCTGGACCTTCTTCGGAAAGTAACCTATAATGAAGACTTTGCTTATATTCATTTTGGATGACTTCTTGCAATATAGTCTTACTATCATAAAAGAGTTTTTTATGTTCAATATCTTTCAACACATACTTTAAAATAAACTCTTTTGCACTAGTAAAACCACCATCCAAATACATTGCACCAATGATTGCTTCCCAAGCATCTGATAAAATAGAATCTCGTTCCCTACCTCCTGTTAAATCTTCCCCTTTCCCAAGTAAAAGATAAGAACCCAAGTTAATTTCTCTCGCACAACTTGCCAACGACTGCTCACAAACTAAACTTGCACGAAGTTTTGTCATATTTCCTTCCTTCATGTCTGGATGCGTTTGAAATAAAAATTCACTAGACACCAACTCTAATACAGCATCACCCAAAAACTCCAATCGTTCATTATCTATCACTTCTTTTATCGTCGTTTCATGGGCATAAGAACTATGTGTCAATGCTTGCTTTAATAAATATTCTTTTTGAAACATATATCCAATTGTTTTTTGTAGCTCTTTTAACTGTTTTTCACTCATAAACTTACTTCCTTTTTATAAAACTTAAAAACGGGCCGTTGATACATCAACAGCCCTCTTGTTATTAGCTCAATGCATTTCTAATCTGTTCTACTGCATCACCAACAGTTACAATCTTTTCTGCTTCTTCATTTGCAATTTCGATATCAAATTCTTCTTCAATTCCCATAATAATTTGGAACACATCAAGAGAATCTGCTCCTAAATCGTCTACAAACGTAGTTTCCATTGTAATTTCATCTGCATCTACGCTTAAAACCTCACTGATAATCTCCTGAATCTTTTCAAATTCCATTACATTTCCTCCTGTTTTTTTGCTTGCGCAATATTTTCTCTTATTTTTTCACTAATATTTTGTTCTTTAAAAGCAATACACTGCAAAATAGAGTTTTTAATTTCTTTGCTCTTAGAACTTCCATGAGTTTTTACTACTAGATTATTCAAACCTAACATTGGTGCCCCACCATAAGCTGTCACATCTAACGATTTTAAGGTTTGTTTTAATGCTGGCTTCACTAATAGTGCTCCTATTTTACTACGAAGATTTGACATCATACCCTCTTTTACTTTTCCAATCAAAGCACTAGCAGTACCTTCATATAGCTTTAAAATAACATTACCAACAAATGCTTCGCATACAATGACATCTGCATAGCCGTTTGGAATCTCTCTCGCTTCAATACTTCCAATAAAGTTAATGTCTTTACATTCCTTTAACAATGGATAAGTTTCTTTTACGAGTGCATTTCCTTTCTCTTCCTCTGTTCCAATATTCACAATAGCCACTCTAGGATGTTTTACTCCCATAATATGTTCCATGTACAAAGACCCCATTTGTGCAAATTGAAGCAAATGTGCTGGTCTAGCATCTACATTCGCACCACAATCTACCAATAAAGAAACTCCTTTCGTTGTTGGTATCAATGGAGCAAGAGGTGGACGGTCTATTCCACGAATCCTCCCAATCACAAGCTGAGCACCTACTAAAACGGCTCCTGTACTACCAGCAGAAACAAATGCATCTGCCTCACCATTCTTCACCATCTTAAGTCCGACTACAATCGAAGAATCCTTCTTCTTACGAATGGCCATCACTGGCGGCTCTGCTGTTTCAATCACTTCTGTCGTATTCACGACTCTGATCTGATCTTTGTTATAAGTATATCCAGCTAGTTCCTGATTAATGATATCTTCCTTCCCTGTTAAGATAACTTCGATATCATCGCGCTTATTTACCGCTTCAACAGCACCTTTAACAATCTCTATCGGTGCATTGTCTCCCCCCATAGCGTCAAGCACAATTTTTATTGTTTCCTTCATACTGTTACCTCCCAGCATTACTGTTTTATTTTACTTGACAATGGTTCAAAAAGCAATAGTTTAAAATACATATGTATCAATTTAGGGTGGAGTATCTGTAGATTAATATATGCGTGTGGAGATA
>CALASV010000039.1 GCA_937888895.1 uncultured Clostridia bacterium
AAGCTTTACTTTATGTTACAGGAAAGGTTTTGTCTTTAGACCGTTATGAGTTTATTGCGACAGAATGTGAAATAAAATATGAGATAGATGCTACAACATTGACTTTGGGAGAGAAATATACAGGAATCATTAGTATTATTAGTGATTGTGAAGAAGTACATATTCCATTTTGTGTGGATGTGATAGAACCCTCTTATTATAGTTCTATTGGTAAAATTCAAAATTTAGACCAGTTTGTAAATTTAGCACAAGTAAATTGGAAAGAAGCTTTGTTTTTGTTTCAATCGAAAGGATTTTCAAAAGGTATATTACAAAAAGAAGCAAGGTATCATTTAGTATATGAACAATTAAAGGAAAGTTCTGATTTATCTCATGGAATGGAAGAATTTCTAGTATTGATAAATAAAAAAGAGAAATGTGATTTTTTCATAGATGTAGAGAAGTTAGAATATGAAGTAGGAGAACAATCCGAAGTAAAATCAATTATAGTACAAAAAACAAATTGGGGATATTTAAATTTATCCATGCAAAAGAAAGCTCCTTATATTTCTTTAGTAAAAAAACAAATTCTATCGGAAGATTTTATAGATAATCAAGCAAAAATAGAATTTGTGATTCATGCAGATGTTATGCAGAGAGGAAATTATTTTACAGAGTTGATTATTTCTTCTGGAAGAAAAGAATATAGTATTCCAATTACTATTTGGTGTAAGAAAAAACAGCATTCTTTTGGTATTCAAAAAAGGATTCGTCAGTTAGAATATCAATTAGTGCGTCAATATTTGGAATTTAGAATTAGTAAAATTTCAAAGGAACAATTTTTAACAGAAGCTTTTCAACAGACAAAAGATATTTTAAAATTATTAGATAAACATGAAATGGAATATACGGATATAGCGATAAAATCAGAATTAGATGAAAAAAGATATTTATATGAGTTATATCAAGCGTATTTATCCATTATAGATGAAAACAATATAAAAAAAGAGGAATATGATTTAGTTTTAAGTAGAAAATCTTATTTTGAAAGAAATCATAAAGTTTTTTATTGTGCTGTTCTTTACTTAGAGGCTATGAAAACAAAAGAGGAACGATTGTTAGAAAATTATGTAACAGTAATAAGAGATTATTATGAAAAAGAAAAACGCAAAAATATATTACTTTTGATTTTACTTTTTATGGATAAACAATTAAGTCAAGACAAAAAAAATCGTTACGATATAATAAAAAATCATTGTAGTAATAAGATAGTAAGTCCAATATTTTTGCATGAAGTAGCCAATTTATGGGAAAAAGATTCTTCGATGTTAACTTCATTAGATAGTTTTGAATGTCAGGTTATGTATTATATGATAAAGCAAAACATCGTAAATAAAGAAATAGCACTTCAATTTGCCTATCTTTGTGGTGATGCAATAGGTCAAACAAGGTTGCAAATGATTATTTTGAAAAAATTATATGAAAAATTTGCTCATAAAGATATTCTTTTAGCACTTTGTAAAAAGTTAATTCAATGTAATTGTAAAGAGAAAAAAATGCATGTTTATTTTAGCGAAGCAATTAAAGAACAATTACGATTTGAACAGTTATTTGAATATTATTTATATACATCAGATAAAGTAACTTGTACTTTGATAAATCAACAAGTACTTTTATATTTTATTTGTAGTAATGTTCCAACAAAAGAGGCAGCATTTCTTTATTATTGCGTGATACGAAATAAAGATAAAAATCCTGCGATGTATCGAGCTTATTTAAAAAAGATAGAACAATTTGCTATTAATGAAATGAAAATGGGGAAGGTTTCTAGTTTCCATACAATTATTTATGCTGATGTATTAAGAAATTCTATTATGGATATAGAATTAGCACAAATACTTCCTGAAATTATGTTTTTGTATCAATTGGAATGTACGAATATGTCGATGCAATCGGTTTGTGTCATACATAAAGAAGAAAAAGAAGTGCAAATGATACCTTTGTTAGAACAAAGAGGAATTTTACAAGCATTAGTGCCTGTTTATACAGAATCTGCGAAAGTATTTTTAGTAGATAGGAAGGGAAGAAGATATCCTCTTTCGGAAAAAGAAAAGTTTTATCGTTTAATGCATGAAGAAAGTTTTTTAGACCTTTGTTATGGAATGGGAAGTAAAAATAGAAAATTACTTCTTCATATTTGGGAGAAAAAAAAGCAAACACATAGAATAGATAAACAATTTATTGAGTTACAGGAAAAAATTTCTCAAATGAATGGATTGCGAGAAGAAATAAGAAATCGTTGTATGGTTGAGTTAATACAATATTATTATGAAAATAATAATATTGATTTATTAGAAATTTATTTGAATACGATTGATTTACGGTTGTTGTCCGTAGAAGACAGAGAAAAGGTAATTAATCTAATGCTACTTCGAGAGATGTATGATAGGGTAATAGAAGGGGTAGAACGGTTTGGCTGTTTTTCTACGATGAGCATACAAGCAGAAAAAATGTCTAAATTATGTATTCGAGGAATTACTTCGCCATGGGAGGAACGAGATAGAGCAACCTTATTGACGATGGGAATTTTTACTTTAAAACAAGGTAAGATAGAAGATAGACTTTTGCAGTATTTAACAGACCGTTATAATGGAACTACAGAGGAAATGTATGAAATTTGGAAATCTGCAAAGGAAAGAGAATTAGATACTGTAAATTTAGAAGAGCGCTTGTTAGCACAAATGCTTTTTACAGAAAGTCATATAGAATTATCATTTCGAGTATTCGTTAGTTATTGTAATACAGGAATGAACCGAAAGTTGATAAGAGCATATTTTTCATATTGTTCGCACCAATATTTTGTACATAATCGAATACTTGATGTTGAGTTTTTTGAAATATTAAAAAAAGAA
>CALASV010000040.1 GCA_937888895.1 uncultured Clostridia bacterium
CTTTTTCAATTTCATCAAATAAAATAACAGAATAAGGTTTTCTTCGTACAGCTTCTGTCAACTGACCACCTTCTTCATAACCAACATATCCCGGAGGTGCTCCAATCAGTCTAGATACCGAATATTTCTCCATATATTCACTCATATCAATACGAACCATATTTTGTTCGTTGTCAAACAATGCTTCTGCAAGTGATTTTGCAAGTTCTGTTTTACCAACACCTGTAGGTCCGAGGAATAAGAAAGAGCCAATTGGTTTGGTTGGGTCTTTAATACCTGCTTTCGAACGTAAAATCGCTTCTGCTACTTTTTGTACTGCTTCGTCCTGTCCAATGACACGTTGATGCAATTCTTTATCTAAATGTAATGTCTTATTTCTTTCACTTTCCGTTAATTTTGCAATTGGAATACCAGTCCAACGAGAAACAATTTTCGCAATTTCTTCCTCATCTACATTCTCGTGAACTAATGTATGTCCTTCTGCTGCCACTTTTGCTTCTTCGACTTCTAATTGTTTTCTTACTTCTGGCAATTTACCATACGTTAATTCTGCTGCCTTGTTCAAATCATAATTTCGTTCTGCCATTGCAATTTCCGCATTGATATCTTCTAATTGTTCTCTTAACTTCTGTACGCGTTCTACTGATGCTTTCTCGTTATCCCACTTTGCTTTCTGTCCTGCAAATTCCTCTCGAAGTTCTGCAAGGTCTTTTTGTAAATTAGCTAAACGCTCTTTACTTAAACGGTCATCTTCTTTCTTTAAAGCAGCTTCTTCAATTTCCATCTGCATAATACGGCGTTTAATATCATCTAATTCGGTTGGCATAGAATCTAACTCTGTTTTAATTAAAGCACACGCTTCATCTACTAAATCAATTGCCTTATCTGGCAAGAAACGGTCCGAAATATAACGATTAGACAATGTGGCAGCAGATACTAATGCCCCATCATTGATTTTTACACCATGATATACTTCATAACGCTCTTTCAAACCACGAAGAATCGAAATCGTATCTTCTACTGTTGGCTCATTTACAAGCACTGGCTGAAATCTACGCTCTAGTGCAGCATCTTTTTCTACATACATACGATACTCATTTAATGTAGTCGCACCAATACAATGTAATTCCCCACGAGCTAACATTGGCTTTAACATATTTCCTGCATCCATGGAACCTTCAGTTTTACCTGCACCTACAATGGTATGCAATTCATCAATAAATAAAATAATTTTTCCATCACTTTTCTTTACTTCTTCTAATACTGCTTTGAGTCGTTCTTCAAACTCACCACGATATTTTGCACCTGCTACTAACGCACCCATATCAAGTGCAAATAATGTTTTATCTTTTAATCCTTCTGGTACATCTCCTGCTACAATTCTCTGTGCTAAACCTTCTACTACTGCTGTTTTACCAACACCAGGTTCACCAATTAATACAGGATTGTTCTTTGTCTTTCTTGATAAAATTCGAATGACATTACGAATTTCCGAATCTCTACCAATCACAGGGTCTAATTTTTGTGCTTTCGCACGTTCTACTAAATCATATCCATACTTTTCCAATGTATCATACGTAGCTTCTGGATTATCAGTTGTCACTCTCTGATTTCCTCTTACTTCTGACAACACTTTCAAAAAGCGTTCTCTATCAATACGAAAGTTTTTAAACAATTCTTTCAAATCTCTACTTGCATATTTTAACAAACTTAAAAATAAATGTTCTACAGATACATAGGAATCACCCATCTGTTTTGCTTCATCTTCTGCATAAATTAATACTTTATTTAAATCATTTCCAACATAAACTTGACCACCAGATACTTTCGGACGTTTCTTTAACAGACCATTTAACTGTGCTAAAAATACTTCTGGTGAAATTTCCATCTTTTCAAAAAGTTTTGTAATTAAACTATCTTCTGTTGTCAGTAAACTGTATAGCAAATGTTCTGGCACTAACTCTTGGTGGCCATACTCATACGCCATCTTTTCACAATCCTGAACTGCTTGCATTGATTTTTGGGTAAATTTGTTAATGTTCATAAGTCAGCCTCCTATTTTTCTCTTATTATTACCATTTTGTATCATTCAAAACAACTTAATTTGTTTTGCTAGTATCGTTATATCACTTTTTGTTAGCACTGTCAAGAGGTGAGTGCTAATTTTTAAAACGATTTCCATTGAAAATTATAATTATTATGATATAATAAAGACTGCCACGCGAAGCGTGTGTAGATAACAATCATAATAAAAAAGTATAACTATTTTCTAAAAAAGGAGTTTTTCTCTTTTTAAGGTGGTGATGTTATGAAAATCGCAATATGTGAAGATGAACTATTATTTCAGCAAAAACTAAAATCAGGTATAGAAAGTTTTTTTGCCGAAAAGAAAATCGAAACAAAGTTCGATTGTTTTGTGAATGGTGACGAATTTATAAATAACTTAAAAAATGAATACAATATTATTTTTCTTGATATAAATCTTGGTACAAAAATTGATGGAATGGATATTGCAGAACAACTTCGAAACATAAATATCTCCTCTCCTATCATTTTTGTTACAAGTTTTGAAAACCGTGCTATTGACGGATATGATGTTGATGCTTATGGATTTGTAGTAAAAAAGAACCTTGACGAAAAACTTCCCAAAGTCCTAACAAAGCTTTGGAAGGACAACTTTTATCGTCCTACCATTCTGATTCAAGGCAAAGAAGATACAGAAATAATAAATCTCAACCATATTATTTCTGTTCAGTCACAAAACCGTTCCACTATTATTAAAACTGACACCGAAGAATTGACTGATATTCGTCCTATTGGTAAATTTATAGAGCTTCTTAGTGATGATTTTGTTGAGGTACATAAAGCAGTATTTGTTAACCTCTCTAAAATCAAACGTATCAATCATGATACAGTTACTATGTGTGATGAAAGCACTGTACCATTAAGCAGAAGAAATCGCAAAAGCGTTATGTGTGCTGTAATGAAACGGATAGGTGAAAAATGAGAACTCTGTTTAAAAACTATACACTATCTATTTTTTTGGTTTTTGTAATAGTACTAACGAACTTTTTTGTATATTACACATCAGTCTGCAATTCGAACATACTGCAAAGCAAAGATATATATGGTAAAGTAAGTTCTGTAAGTTTATCATCGATACATTATCGAAAAAAACTTATTATGAATTTAAGTGACAATAATAAAAAGGACATGGAACAAATGTTAGAAGAAATTGCTCTCCTTAAAGATTACTCTATCGCTGTTGACTATATGCAAAATGATAACAAATCAGCCCTATTAAAGTGGGAAGAACTTTCTTTTGACGAACGTAAAACCTATGCCGAAACGCTTTATCAGGAGTGTAAAAATAAATATTCCTCAAAAATAGGACAGCTTTCTAATCTTATTGAGGAAGATATTGCTGACCTTGAAAAAACAATATCTTATCTCCGATATCTCAATAATTATCACGATTATATAAGAAATATTGAAACAAATTCAGAATTTTTATTAGACATTTCTATTTATCAAAATGACAATAAAATTATAGACAATATTATAAAAACAAGGAAAGATTTTTACGGACTTTCAAGAATCGTATTAACTCCCGTAATTGAGGATGGATATATTACTTTTCTTAATTTCAGAATAACAGATTTTTTCGCTGTTCTTATTGCGTTATTATCTCTTACAACAATAAAAAGCGAAAAAATATATCGTCAGAAAATCCTTCTTACACCGATATTAATTACCATTATCAGCACATTGATAATGTATCTCGGAAATTTTATACTGACTGACCGATTTATAGGAATGCCACAAATGACAGTTGCGATACAGTCTATGGAAAGTTTTAAAAGTTGTCCGTACATAATAAATGCTGGCTTTTTAGCTATCAGCACATCCATTGCAAAAACACTTGGTTGCCTCATTGTACTACTTATATCCATACTAATCCTTTCCGTAAAAGGAAAGAAAAAAGCATTGGTATTGTTTTTTGTGAGCGTTATCATTTTTGTCGAAGTATTTTTTGCTATCAATGATTTTTCTGATGTTCTAAGGGAGATAAACTTACTTTCACTTTTTAGCTTTGAACGTTTTTTTATACGCTATATGAACATTAAAATTTTCGGCATCACTATTTCAAGACTACCTATTTTTGTTGTTTTTGTATGGATTGTTTTCGTTTTTATAGCAGTAATTTCAGTACGAAGTATTTCAAAACGTATAGAAGAACTTACAAGAGAAACCGAGCAAGAATACTACAATGAAATCAACCGCCGTTATCTCGAAAGCAAAAAAATACATCACGATATCAATAATCATCTACTTGCAATAAACACTCTGATTGAAACAGGCAATGTAGAACAAGCAAAGCGTTATATATTCGAGGTATCGGAGCAACTCGACCTTATCACTATGCCTATAAAAACAGGACGTGATGTACTTGATGCATTGCTGTTTAAAAAAACAGAACAAGCAACAAAAAAAGGGGTAAATATTGTCTTCGAAATAAACTCTCCTTTACACAATTTCAGTATCTCTGACTACGATTTATGCACAATATTCGGAAATATACTTGATAACGCACTAGAAGCAGTAAACTATGGCGACAAGATTTTCGTCAGCATAGGAAAACAACACGATATGTTTTATATTTCCTGTGAAAATGCCTTTCACAGAGAGCTGAAGCGAAAAGGAGAAAAAATACTTTCTACGAAAAAGGATTTCGGCTCTCATGGGTTCGGACTTACACGAATAAAAGATATTGCAAAACACTATGATGGTGATGTGAATATTACCACTGTAAACGGAGTATTCCGAATTGAAATACTTATAAATTTACTTTGACCACTTCTGCAGAAATAATGACCACTTCTGCAAAAGTGGTTGTTTTTTATGTTTAACCTGTTAGAATAAAGCCAATCAAACGAAAGGAGCTTTTTTATGAAGAAAATAATTTCAACCTTCGCCGTAGCCTGTATCGCTTTTACTCTTACAGGTTGTAACAATAAGATTCCTATGGAGGATTGTCTAAATACTAACATTGGTACAACAAATTATAATCAAATAATGAAAACAGAAAACGGCTACTATTATAATGCTGCTAATTTTAAAAATATGTCTCTTAAGTATCATGATAATACAACAGGTAATGATATCTATCTTTGTGCCAAACCGGAATGCACCCATGATGGAGATAAATTTTGCACTGCAACAAGGGAAGACTTTGATGTACAATATACGGGAATGTATGGCAATAACATCTATATCTCTGTTAACGAAGTGGACGGAAAACAAGTATATTGTAAACTTTTAAAAGCTTCCCTAGACGGAACAGAGCTTACTGAAATTTGTACATTTATTCAAACAAGTGACTCGGCACGAGGTATTGGACAAATCAATGAAGATAGTCGTGCTATGATTTTGCACAAAGGATATGCATTTATTCCATATCGCCTTATCACTCATGAAACAGCATTTCG
>CALASV010000041.1 GCA_937888895.1 uncultured Clostridia bacterium
TTTCCATAATTTTTCCTTTCTTTTTTCATTTTTGATTTCTGGCTGAATTTCGGTATCATCACCCGGAGTCAGCTTGGTCTGGACGTCAATACGGCCATCAATCATGTTGTAATTTTCTTCAGAATATCCCTCCGCTGCAGCAAGGTAATTGTCTGTTGCAGTGCCAGTCTGCAGAAGCTGACTTCCATCGGCATCGAGTATTCATTGAAAATTCTGGATTCGTTTTTAACGAGGAAAAATATAAGAAATTAGCAAAAGAAATTAGACAGTTTCTTTTACAACGGGTATCAAAAAAGGGAGGTCATTTAGCTTCTAATTTAGGAGCAGTAGAGCTTACAATGGCACTACATTTATTTTTGGATTTTCCAAATGATAAACTGATTTGGGATGTCGGTCATCAGGCTTATGTGCATAAGATTTTAACAGGACGAAAAGAACAATTTTCTACATTACGAGAGTATCAAGGAATGAGTGGTTTTCCAAAACGAAAAGAAAGTGATTGCGATGCTTTTAATACAGGGCATAGTTCTACTTCTCTTTCTGTAGCAAGTGGCATGGTAAGTGCAAGAGATTTATCTGGTGGAACAGAGAAGATAGTAGCAGTTATTGGAGACGGTGCTTTGACAGGTGGAATGGCATTTGAAGCACTCAATAATCTTGGAAAGCTAAAAACAAATATGATTATTATATTAAATGATAATCGTATGTCAATTTCGGAAAATGTAGGTGGTATGTCGAATTATCTTGCTAAAATTCGTACCAATACGGCATACACAGGATTTAAGGGTAATTTAGAAGAAGCATTGAATAAGACAACAGCAGGAACTCATCTTGCAAAAACATTAAAAAACTCTAAAGCTTCATTAAAACATTTGATGATAGGAGATATGTTATTTGAAGATATGGGACTGACCTATCTTGGTCCAATTGATGGACATGATATAGGTCAAATATCAAATGCTTTAAAGTCAGCACATCGAGTACAAAAGGCTGTATTAATTCATGTCGTAACAAAAAAGGGGAAAGGTTATGAGTATGCTGAATTAGACCCGGGGAAATTTCATGGAATCGACCCTTTTTCTTTGAAAACTGGACAAGTATTAAAAAAATCATCAGAGATAAGTTATACAGAACAGTTTTCTAAAACAATGTTAGAATTAGGAGAAAAGGATGAAAAAATCGTTGCTATTACTGCTGCAATGCCTTCTGGAACAGGATTAACAGCATTTGCAAAACAATATCCAGATAGATTTTTTGATGTAGGAATTGCAGAAGAACACGCTGTAACCTTTGCTGCTGGTATGGCAGTAGGGGGATATCATCCAGTAGTAGCTATTTATTCTACATTTTTACAAAGAGCGTATGACCAAATATTACATGATGTTTGTATTGGAAAGCTTCCTGTTATTTTTGCAATTGATAGAGCTGGAATTGTAGGAAAAGATGGAGAAACGCATCAAGGTGTATTTGATTTGTCTTACTTATCACATATACCAAATTTAACTGTAATGATACCAAAAAGCACAAAGGAATTACATGAAATGTTATTGTTTGCTTCTACTTGTCATTTTCCAGTAGCTATTAGATATCCAAGAGGAAGTGCTGGGGAAGCAGATAATTTGCCTGTTTCGGAAATTGTATATGGAAAGGCAGAAGTATTACAAGAAGCAAAAGGAACAGGAAAAAGTGTAGCATTGGTGGCAGTAGGAAATACGATTTCTCTTGCTATGAATTTAAAGACATGCTTAGAAAAACTTGGAATTTTGGTTAGTGTAATCAATGCAAGATTTGCTGTTCCAATGGATGAGGGTCGCATATTGGATTGTGCAAAAAAGCATAGCGTTATAGTAACATTAGAAGAAAATGTAGCAAGAGGTGGCTTTGGAGAACGAGTATCAGCATTGCTCATGGAGCATCAAATTAGTACAAGACATGTGGTAGGGGCATTACAAAATTGCTTTATTGAGCATGGGGAACCAGAAGTATTAAGAAACTTATATGGATTAGAGGAAGAAAGTTTATTCCATAGGATTAAAGAAGCATTATAGGAGTTGAATTTATTGTTTAAATGAAATAGTCGCTCTCTTGGTAGATACTGTTCGGACACGCTCTCGCTCGGGACGAAACGGAGCAGTACTAGGCTCGTGAAAAACCTCGCCAAGGACTGCCGTTTCTTTACGGTCCTTCACAATATCTACCAAGAGAGCGACTTTGGCTAAAGCAGATAGTTAGTGTGAACAGTAACAAATTAATAGATTGATAGAAATGAGGAAGTATGGCAGAGGAACGGCTAGATATAGTACTTGTAAAAAGGAATTTAGCAGAGTCGAGAGAAAAAGCGAAAACGTATGTTAAGCAAGGAATTGTATTTGTAGATGGAATAAAAGCAGAAAAACCTAGTCTGAGTGTATCAGAAACTGCTGTGATAGAAATAAAAGGAGAAACGCTGAAGTATGTTAGTCGTGGTGGTTTGAAGTTAGAGAAGGCAGTAGAGCAATTTTGTATTTCGTTAGAAGGACAAGTTTGTATGGATGTGGGGGCATCGACAGGTGGTTTTACGGATTGTATGTTACAACATGGAGCAAAGAGGGTAATTGCAATAGATGTTGGGACAAGTCAATTAGCTGAGAAACTTCGCAAGGATGAACGAGTAGTTTGTATGGAGAATACAAATATTCGTTATGTAACAAAAGAAGATATAGGAGAGTTAGTAGATTTTGTATCTATCGATGTTTCTTTTATTTCGTTATCGAAAGTGTTAGCACCAGTATATGAACTGATGAAGGAGAATGCACAAATTGTTTGTTTAATTAAACCACAGTTTGAGGCAGGAAAAGAAAAGATAGGAAAAAAAGGCGTAGTTCGAGATAAAAAGGTACATGAAGACGTGATTGTTTCGGTTACTTCATTTGCAACAGCGATAGGATTGGAATTGCTTGGGTTAGAGTACTCTCCAATTAAAGGACCAGAAGGAAATATTGAATATTTACTTTATGCAAGAAAATGTGCTATAAAAGAAGTATGCCAGCAAAGCTTACAGCATAAGTTGCCAGTAGTAAAAGAATTAGTAAATAAGGCACATAGTTCTTTCACGGAATAAGTTTTCCACTTTTAGTATAGAAAGAACTAAGTAGTGGGTAAGAAATATTTGTTGGACTATAGTTTTTAAGGTAGGATAAAATATGGATAATTTTTGTATTATTGTAAATAAGGATAGAGATGAACAGTTAGAGTTGGCAAAACAAGTACAAGATTTTTTGAAAAAAAAAGGAAAGAAATATTGTACTTATGTAGAGTCATTAAATACAGGAGAGACTGTTATTTCAGAAATTTCAGATGATGTAGAGTGTGCTATTGTACTTGGTGGGGATGGTACATTAATTCGTGCAGCAAAGAGATTATTAAAAAGAGATGTTCTTTTATTTGGAATCAATGCAGGGACTTTAGGGTATCTTGCTTGTGTAGAAGCATCAGAAGCAGAAAAAGGCTTAGAGGCTCTTTGTAATGGAGAGTATCATACAGAATCACGAATGATGTTAAAAGCAGAAGTGAATGGTCAGTATGAAGATACGGTATTGAATGAGGTTGCAATTAATCGAAGTGGTGTTTGTCGTTTGATTAGTCTTGCTGTGTATATCAATGGTGCATTGTTAGATGTGATTGCAGGGGATGGTCTTTTAATTTCTACACCAACAGGTTCCACAGGCTACAATTTGTCAGCAGGTGGTGCGATTGTGAAACCAGAAACAAGATTGATTATGATTACACCACTTTGTCCACATTCTTTGACTTCTCGCGGTGTCATTGTTTCAGCAGAAGATAAAATTTTAATTGAAGTAAAGCAAGGAAATCGAACACAGGATGTAGAAGCACTTGTTACATTTGATGGAAGAATAGCAAGGAATTTAAAAGCAGGGGATAAGGTTGTCATTAATTGTTCTTCTTATACAACGAAAATGGTTCGATTAGAAGATGGAAACTTTTTTGAAGTACTTCGTTCTAAACTTGGCTCTGTAGAACGATAGGAAAGGTGGAAGTAAGGTGAAACTTAGCAGACAAACAAAAATTGTAGAAATTATTAGAAAGTATGTTGTAGAAACACAAGAAGAATTAGTGGAACATTTGAGGAATGCAGGTTTTATCGTAACTCAAGCAACGATTTCTAGAGATATTAAAGAATTGAGATTGACAAAAGTTGCAACAGAAGATGGTCATTTTAAATATGTGCTTCCTCAAGGCGAAGATATTGTGAAAAGTGAAAAATTTATTCGTGTACTTCGAGATGCGTTTGTTTCTATGGAGAAAGCACAAAATATTTTAGTCATAAAAACGGTGTCTGGTATGGCAATGGCAGCAGCGGCAGCATTAGATTCTTTAGAATTAGAAGGAATGGTAGGTTGTATTGCAGGAGATGATACGATTATGTGTGCCATTCGTACCAGTGAAGAAACAAATGGTGTAATGAAGGAATTAGAAGAACTTATCTATCAAGTGTAGGAAAATTTTTTAATTGCTTAAATTAGTAGTATATGGTATAATCATAAGAGTGTTGTGTTAAAAGGAAAGAAAATTAGTGCATAATAAGATTTTTTTGATAGAACAGGACTAATTGTTAAGTAACTAAATTTATAGTCAAACATATACAGAAGTGGACAAATGTATCTAATGCAAATTCTTTTGTATATGGACGTAACAATAGGTCTCTAGCCTGAGTGACTGCTACTGCTGAAAAGTACGTTGCAGATAAGAACTACGTTAGAGAACAGGTTAAACACACACCTTTTGATGTCATCGTCAGTCGAAAGCTCTGTGAGTGCCAATCAAGAAACTATGCCTAATGTCCTGCATAGAGAACAGAGAAACACAAGTACCCTCTCCGACCTTGGCAAGACGAAACATTCTCCGAAAGGAAGGTGCTAGAAATGGCAAAGCAACAAGACTATGCGTTTGTTCTGGATATGGATGGGAAACCATTGTCTCCAACAAAAGTAGAAAAAGCATGGTATAAAATTCGAAAAAAACAAGCGGTTTTGGTGAGTAAATATCCAATGGTAATACAGCTTCTTAAAAAAATTCCAGAGGATATCATCTGTAAAGATGAAATTAGATGTGGAATAGATGAGGGCGGATTACATACGGGTATTGCACTGGTTCAAAAGTGTAAAACTAAGAATAAAGTTTTGTTCAAAGGGACAATAGAACATCGAAATGATGTGAAAAAGAAAATGGAAGTACGAAAAGGATATCGGAACTATCGTAGGTATCATAAGCGATATAGAAAGGCAAGATTTGAGAATCGTTCTTCTAGTAAAAGAAAAGGACGGATAGCACCCAGTATCTTACAAAAGAAACAAGCAACGATTCGTGTCATTAAGCAATTGCAGAATTGGATAAAGATAAATAGTTTTTATTTAGAAGATGTATCGATAGATATTCGTGCTGTAACAGATGGTGATAAGTCTTATGGTTGGCAGTATCAGAAATCCAATAG
>CALASV010000042.1 GCA_937888895.1 uncultured Clostridia bacterium
ATGCGACAAATACACTGGTGATAGTATCTGATTACACCAAGGGTCTCTATCAGGATAAATGGATTGGTGGTACATTACACTATACAGGAATGGGTAAAACCGGCGACCAGGATATTCACTGGGCGCAAAATGCAACACTGGCAGAATGTGGACATAATGGCGTAGATGTGCACTTGTTTGAAGTAATAGATCCAGGCGAATACATCTATTGTGGTAGAATTGAGTTAGTTGGCCAGCCCTACACAGAAACGCAACTCGATGATAACGGTGATAAGAGACTTGTTTGGATGTTCCCGGTTCGGCCTGTTCCAGAGAATAATGTGAGAAAGCCTGAGATGCTGGTTTTTTCAGATATGGCGGACTATCTTAGGAGAGGTAAGACTGTTGATAGAGACTATGTACTTTGGCGAGATCAACAGAAGAAACGGCCCAAGACATCGTCTAATGGTAAAAACGGACTTGTTGGGCAGCTGATAACACATAAAACAAATGGAAAGGGAATTATTAAGAAGTACGATGGTACTTTGATTACGGTTAGATTTGATAATGGTGAGACGAAAACGTTGAACTATAAAATGTGCGTCGACAAGCAACTGATACAGATTGGTTAGGTAGTATTGATGAAGACAATTAGAGTTGTTGCTGCTATAATTTGCTCTTCCTTGCAACGGAAAGAAAAGGTCTTTGCAACTGCAAGAGGATATGGTAACTATAAAGGAATGTGGGAATTTCCAGGTGGAAAGATAGAACGAGGAGAAACACCACAAGAAGCATTAAAACGCGAATTTATGGAAGAAACGCAAATTGAAGTAGAACCGATGGAAATTATCGGTATTCGATTTAATATGCATGATTGGTATATTGTATTTCGTGCGAAATATATTTCTGGAGAACCAAAGTCAGATAATGATGAAAATAGTGAAGTAGTATGGATAGAGATAGAAGAAGCATTAAATAGAGAAGATGTTCCAGAATTGACAAAAAAGATGATTCAAAGTGCTATTTCTGGTAAAAAAGGATTAGAATATAAAGAATTTATATCGAATGCAAAAAATGGACCATATTCTTTATATTGTATATAATGAAAAGTAAATGAACGATACTTACAAATATAAAAATAGTTTTATGGCTGAATTGTTACGAAATATTAGAAAGATTAGTTCTTGCTAGTCGGAAAAAAGCATTATATAATGAAATAGATAAAATTTGCAGGAGGAACGGGTATGTTATTTTTAGGTATTGATTTAGGTACTTCGTCTATTAAATTAGTAGTTATGGATGAAACAGGTGCAATTAAGGCAATGGCTGGTGGCGAATATCCACTTAGTTTTCCAAAGCAAGGTTGGTCAGAGCAGAGTCCAGCAGATTGGGCAACACAGATGGAAGCTTCTATTCAGAAGCTTGGTGAACAGTGTGACTTAAAAGAAATTAAGGGCATTAGTTTTGGTGGACAGATGCATGGTCTTGTTATGTTAGATGAGAATGATAATGTCATTCGTCCAGCGATTCTTTGGAATGATGGTCGTACTCAGGAAGAATGTGATTATTTAAATAAGACTATTGGTAGAGAAAAGATTTCTGCTTATACAGCAAATATGGCATTAACAGGATTTACTGCTCCAAAGATTTTATGGGTAAGAAAGCATGAGCCAGAAAATTTTGCAAAAATTGCAAAGATTATGTTACCAAAAGATTATCTTGCTTATTTATTATCTGGTGTTCATTGTACGGATGTTTCCGATGCTTCTGGTATGCTTTTGATGGATGTAGAGCATAAATGTTGGTCAAAGGAAATGATGGATATTTGTGGAATTAAAGAAGAACAGTTAGCAAAGATTTTTGAAAGCTATGAAATAGTTGGTACAATTAAACCAGAAATAGCAGAGCGTTTGGGACTTTCCAAAGATGTGAAGATTATTGCAGGTGCTGGAGATAATGCAGCAGGTGCCGTTGGAACAGGTACTACAAAAGATGGTATGTGTATTGTTTCTCTTGGTACTTCTGGAACGGTATTTGTATCTTGTGATAAATTTGCAGTAGATGATGCAAATGCATTACATATGTTTGCTCACGCAAATGGAAAATATCATTTAATGGGTTGTATGCTTTCCGCAGCTTCTTCAAATAAATGGTGGATGGATGAAATTATTGGAACAAAAGAATATGCAAACGAACAAAAACAGATTCAGAAGCTTGGCGAAAATCATGTATACTATCTTCCTTATTTAATGGGTGAACGTACACCACATAATAATCCAAATGCAAGAGGTAGCTTTATTGGTATGTCTATGGATACGACTCGTGCTGATATGACACAAGCTGTATTAGAAGGTGTTACATTTGCATTACGTGATTCGATTGAAATTGCAAGAAGTCTTGGTGTAAAAATTGATAGAGTTCGTGCAACAGGTGGTGGTGCAAAGAGCCCATTGTGGAGAAAAATGTTAGCTAACATTATGAATGTGACAGTAGAAATTATCAATAGCGAAGAAGGACCAGGATATGGTGGTGCAATTTTAGCTGGAGTAGGTTGTGGAGCATTTGCAACTGTAGAAGAAGCAGGAGATAAGCTCATTCATGTAGTAGATGTAACAGAGCCTGAAAAAGAATTAGTTGAAAAATACGAAAAGAAATATCAAGTATTTAAGAAATTATATCCAGCATTACAGCCAGTCTTTGATGATGTAGTAAATGAATAAAAAGTTTTAGAAAAATAGAAATAATAATCGCCAGAAGTCGAGGAAAGAGGTTCGACTTCTGGCGATATTTTTTGTTAGTTGATTATTTCCATAAATCAGAGATAAAGTACATAAGAGAAGCCCAAGTGTACATAGAGTAAAAATTACCTTCGGCATCTCTACCATCGTTTAACATTTTTCTTGCTTCTTCTTTAGAAACAAGTACAAATCCGTCAAAAAGTTCTTGACCTTCTGCCCCTGCTTGAGTTAAGCAAGAAGTATCTTCTAAGTTTACAACAGCACAAGCGAGAGCATTACTTTCATCACTCATTCCTGGAGTGGAAAATAATAATGGGCTAATCGTATATAAGGAATCTTTTTCTGTAAGAACAATACCAGTTTCTTCGTAAATTTCTCGTTTCGCTGTTGCAAGAATTGGGTCTTCGGCATTTTCATCTTCTGGGTCTAAAAGTCCTGCTGGTGGGCTTGTTAAAAATTGTCCAGCTGGATAACGGTATTCTCTAGCAAGTAACAATTTTGGTTCATCGTCCTTTACTTTAAGAATAACAAAACATGTAACAGCATCTGGAAGGGCAGTTTTGGCTTCTTCGTCAGATTTGATTGCCATAAGTTTGTCTAAAGGTCTTCTAGAAGCATCGTAGTAGTGTTTTCCTTCTGCATATTGTAAGTCGAAAACATGGATAAATTTGGTTTCAAATAATGTCTTTACATTTTCTTTGCGAATAATTGGTTTCATTTTTCCACCTCTGTTTTTTAGGATAGGTTATTTTGTTACTATATAAGTACTTATATTATAGTATAATTTGAGAAAATTAGCAAATTATTATTTGTGTTAGGTGTAGTTTGTAAACTCCATCTGGAAAGCTACAATAGTAGCTATTCGGTTATGAGCGAGCAAAAATTGCAAATATCCGATTGGATTTTTTGTTAAATATATTTATTTGGTATGAGTAGATAATAATTGTTGGTTGAGCAGTTCCATGTCATTGATAAGTTGTTGAATATGGTAAGCTTGTTCTAATGTTAAATTTGTAGTTTCAATAAAGCTTGTTCTTTGTTCTAATTCTAATAAAAAATCTGTGGAGCAGGAAAAAAATTCAGCAATTCGTTTTAATATATCAACAGAAGGAGTTCTTTTATTATTTTCCCAACTATTGATAGCTTGTTTTGTAACACCTAATTTTATTGCAAGTTGAGCTTGGGTTAAGTTTTTATTTGTTCGTAATTGTTTAATTTGGTCTCCTAGCATATCATGTCCTCTTTTGGAGTTTAGTTATTTTTATAATGAGTAAATAGTTCTAGCCAATTTGCCAGTTAGTTATATTTAGTGATTGATAAAATCATAACATATTAAGTAAATTTTTACAATATAATATCCGATTGATAAGATTCAAGTTTTTGTAACTAAACTCCCATGCCTACACACTTGGCACCACCATAAATGAAACTGTGC
>CALASV010000043.1 GCA_937888895.1 uncultured Clostridia bacterium
AAAAAGTTTCTGTAAATAATTCATGGTCTCCCCCATCTCTATTTTCTTTCACAAAATATACTTATTTTATCATATCGTTGAATCTGCTTATTTGCAAGTAAAAGTATCTCGTTTTTTCTTTTTTTTAGCAAAAAAGAGGACATTTTATTCAAATGTCCCCGAAAACTCTTATATTTTTTTCTTCCAGATTCTGGCTTCATAAGCTCCCAGCACTTCCCCGGTACTTCCGGTAGTATATATCAGCTCATATTCGCTTCCCAAAGCATATGCCTTACATCCTTCTTTTCCCAAGTTGCAATCCATGATATATTCCTTGTTTCCTTCATATCTTCGATAAACAAAACGGTTTTTCTTCTTATTTAATACCTCAAAGTCACCATAAATAAATGTTTTATCACTTCTTCTAAGGGTAATGATATCCCGGTAAGCCTTTTGCACCTCTTCTTTCATTTCCTGATGAAGTCCTGCATGATAAGATGGTAATTTTTCATTCCATGGAAGAAGAACGCGGCAATGTTCTCTGGTTCCTGCAAGTAAAGCAGCAAATACTTTGTCGGCACTTTCTGTCTGACATTTTTCCTCATAATATCCTTTCGCTTCCACATCTGTAATTTCTTCCATAGAAATAAACGGATAATTCACAAGACCCATTTCATCTCCTTGAAAAATAAATTGTGTTCCTTTCAATGTCATTTGCAATGTAGCTAATAATCTTGCTAATGGTAAAATATATCGTTCTTCCGAACTAACTTTACTAATCATACGAGGATTATCATGGTTATTAAAAAATAACGACATCCAACAATTATTTCCGTAGTTCTCCATCCATTGAATGATATAATCACGATAATAATTTAAATCATACTTATAATCATCAAATCTTACATGTCCTGGTGTTTCTAACTGGTCAAAATTAAACACCATGTCCAATTCCTTACGTTCCTCTCCCGTCAACATTCGAGCCATATTTAAACCAACACCCGGAGTTTCTCCAACAGAAAACGCATGATGTGGTTCAAATGCCTTCCTTCGTACTTCATGTAAATATTCATGTAATCTTGGACCGTAAAAATATTGCTCAATTCCAGTAAATTCCATCATACTTCCAATCAATTCATCCCCATTGGGAAGTCCTTCTGGTTTCGATATATAATTGATAACATCCATACGGAACCCATCTACCCCTTTATCTAACCACCAATTAATCATAGTAATTAAATCATTTCTTAAATCTTCGTTTTCCCAATTTAAATCCATTTGTTTTTTAGAAAACAAATGCATCGCCCACACCTTTTGTTCCTCATAATAATTCCACGCTGAACCAGAAAAAAACGATACCCAATTATTCGGAATAGTTTTTGTACCATCATCAGGACGAATAAAATAATAATCTCGATATTTTGATTCAGAATCATTCAATGCTTCTACAAACCACTCATGCTCATCAGAAGTATGGTTAATGACTAAATCCATAATTAAACGCATTCCCTTTTCATGCACTTTTGAAAGAAGTTCTTCAAAATCTTCCATTGTACCAAACTCTTGCATAATTTTATAATAATCTCGAATATCATATCCATTATCATCATTTGGAGAATCATAAATTGGAGATAACCACAATGCATCTACACCCAAATCCTTTAAATAATCCAATTTTTCAATAATACCACGCAAATCACCAATGCCATCTCCATTCGTATCATAAAAACTTCTAGGATAAATTTGATAAAAAACATCCTCTTTCCACCACTGTTTTGTCACTACACTATCTAATGGTGCAGGTTGCTCACATTCGGCATTTAATAAGTTTAAAATCGCATCAAAAAAACTCTGCTCCACTTGACCTTTTGCTAATTTCGCAATCGTAGATAATTTCATATTTCCAACTAACTGATTTGTAATTAACTTATCCGACACCCCTAATTGCATCAATACTTTTCCTATCGTATCTCTTCCAATTGGAGTTGCATATACTTCAGAAATCTTGCTTTCCATCGTCATTTGTTTTGCCATAAACGTCCCTCCACATTATAAAATCTCTACTTTACAATTATGTTTTTTATCCGTTTTATCATATCCAATACCTACTGCAAGAATTCTTCCTGTATATATAGGCTTTTCTGCTAATTTCCCTTGAAACCGTAATGCATATTTTTTGTCCTTGATTTGCTTTATTGCTTCATCAGGTGTATGGTCTACCTTTAACTCTAAAATAATACAATCTGCGTTTTTATCTTTTATTGGATAAAAAATAAAATCCACATAACCTATACCACATTTATCTTCACGTTCTACTCTATAAGTATCTCTAGCAGACAAATATACAAGATTCACAATTGCAGTCAATTCTATTTCATTATTATAGCTTAATAATGGAACTTCCGTATTGTGTACATACTCTAAAATTTCAGACATTATTTTTGTGTCACCAGATAAAGTAGCTTTCAACATACGCTCCGATTCTTTTGCTAAAGTATAAATATATCCAAAAGAAGCTTCTTTTTTCAACATATCTATAAACCGTTCCATTAACTCTTGATTTGGTATAAATACTTTTCCATTTTCATAACTTAAAAATCCATATACAACCATCGCTGAAAAAACTTCATCTTTTGTCTGGAGGTTCATAGAAGTAGCTGCATACTCTTGAATTTTTGCTGAAACTGGAACTCCAGATACCATAAGAGCTAAATCTTCTCTTACTTTGTCAACATTATGTTCAATGTAATAATAAATTTCATCATACGGTCCTGCACTTGTCCAATAATTTCCCAAATTACTATTCGATAAAGCTAACACAATAGAACGTGGATTATATAATCGTACCCCTAAACGAGTATAATAACCATTATACCAATCTTTCAATCCTTTTCTTGTAATCTGTTCTTTTCCTACATTATTTCTCTTATATCTATCAAATAACATATCCACTTCTTCTTCTGTAAATCCAAAATACTCTGAAAAACGCTGTTCATTCGTCATTGTAAATTCGCAAAACATATTTAACTCAGAACCACTAGAATACTTTGCTATTGGCAATATCCCTGTCATATATACTAACGATACATACGGTCTATCTTTCAATAAATTTCTTAAAAATAAAAGATATGCCTTTTTATCTACTTCCCTTACAAAATCTTGATGAAAAATAAAGTCCCATTCATCTAAGACAAAAATAAATTTTTCAGATAAATTCGTTTCAGATATGTCTAAAAGAATATCCCATACTGCCATATTATCATCAAATTCTATATTAGAATATTCTCTTTTTAAATCTCGAATCAATTTTCTTTCTATATAATCAATATATTCTTCATACGAATTACATCGTCTTGGCAAATCATGAAAAGATATATGAATAACCGAATATTGATTTCGATATTTACTATATTGATTTTCTCTTGCTATTTGTAATTTATCAAATACATCCTTAGAATCACATCCTTTGGAAAAAAAAGATGCAATCATATTTGCCATTACTGTTTTTCCAAATCGACGGGGTCTTGTAATACAAATATAGTTACTTCCTTCATCCACTAAAGAAAAAAGTTCCTTCAAAATAGATGATTTATCAACAAAATATGGTTTTAATGTTTCATTTTTATATAAAGTAAATGCCGTTGTACTATTCAAATAAATCCCCATACATTTCTTCCTTTCCAATAAAAAATCCCCTTTTTTCTAGTATATATGATTTCTTACAAAAATACAAAACAATATTTCATGATGCCACTTTTTTATTGTAAAAATTTAATTGCTATGTTATTATTTTAACAATAGATTGGATTGTAGACCCAAATCGAAAAACTATCACTGTAAATTATTTTGAAGGTTAATTAACAGTTAATAAAATTTTAGAAAACTTTATAAAACTATAGCATTATACTTCCATTTCTGCTATAATAGAGATGTGGAGGTGATTGGATTGAAGTATTATTCTATCGGACAGTTTGCAAAAGAGATTGGGAAAACTACAAAAACATTAAGAAATTGGGATAAAGAAGGAAAATTAAAACCAGCTAGAGTGGAACAAAGTGGATATCGCTATTATTCGGAAGAACAATTACAACAATTTTTAGATTTACCACAAAAAAAGCAAAAGCAGAAAAAAATGGTAGGATATTGTAGAGTTAGTTCAGTAAAACAAAAAGATGATTTAGAAAGACAGATAGAATATGTAAAGCTTTATATGTGTGCGAAAGGATATCAGTTTGAACTTATTACAGATATAGGAAGTGGTATCAATTATAATAAAAAAGGATTACATCAGCTTTTGGATATGGTGATGGACTTTGAAGTGGAAAAAGTAGTAATACTGTATAAAGATAGGTTAGTTCGATTTGGGTACGAATTAATCGAACATCTTTGTCATAAATTTGGGACAGAGATTGAAATTATAGATACAACAGAGAAAACAGAACAACAAGAGTTAGTAGAGGATTTGGTGCAGATTATCACAGTATTTAGCTGTAAATTACAAGGAAAACGAGCAAATAAGGCAAAAAAGATGATACAGGAGCTGGCAAGAGATGAGAAAGACTTATAGAGTAATGTTGTTGCCAAATAACAAACAAAAGA
>CALASV010000044.1 GCA_937888895.1 uncultured Clostridia bacterium
GAAGAAAATTCTAGCTTTTTAGATCATATCTACTCTCTTCACTTTGATATCCATTTCTGATAACTACTTTTCTTTATACTTACTATAGTCCTTACATTCTAAATACAATCGCATATAATTGATTGCTGTTGTATTAGAACAAAATGCTTCTACCCAACATTGTTCTGCTTCTTCTGTCTTTTCCAACTGCAATGCATAATTTGCTGTAAGTAATGCTATCTCACTTCGTATTGTATATGTGCTAGATATGGCAGATAAAGCTTCCATACCAACCTCAAATGATTTCTGAACCGTTCTATCACCTGATGTTTGCAATAAATATTGTCTATATAACGAAGGATGTTTTTTTACATATTTCCTAGCATTTGCTAATAATAATTCCTCATTATCCCCTACTAGTTCATAAGCTTCTAATAAAAATTTTTCTGCATATCGTTCAGAAAGGTTACTAAGATACTCTATCCATAACATTAAAAATTCATCAAACTGTTCTAATTCCTCTTTTCCATGTTGAAGTACCTTTTCTAATGTCACATTTTCGAACTCTATCATCATTTGATATAAAATATCTGGACGTTCTTTCAACTCATTACCCATATAAGCTAAATATAATGCATCCAAAACAAATTGGTCGAAATTACTTTTTAACAATCCATAATCATCCAAGCCAGATAATGATAAGTCATCTTCATAATAGTCCGAATACTCTCCTTCTACATAAACAGGAAGACTTGCAAGTCGATTTGCTAATATATAACCTTCTTTATATAATTCATTATCTACACACTGATGAACTAATTGAATTGCTTTATCTAAAATAAGTAATAAACCATCTGGGTCTTCAAATTCATACTCATCCTCTTCATCCTCTTCCTCATCATCGTACCAATCATGATAATAATATTCATTTTCATTCCCAATTAAATAACTATCACCAGCTTCTATTTTATCAAGTTCTTGTTCTATTTCACTTAATTGCTTCAACAATGGCTGTATTTGATTCTTTAACTGAATTTTTACAGAATTAGGCTCTATTATCTGTTTCTCTATTTTTAAGATTTCTATAAAATCTGCTCTCTTCTCCTCTGGCAAAACACGAGCAATATGATGAATAAAGTTCTCTAACTCGGTATGAGACATTTCTTTTGTATAAGAATCAACTGTTGTTAAAAATTTTGGTAGGTTCATATATGTTATCCTCCTCTTATGATTTTCTCTTCTCAACTATAAATAAGGTTGTATCTGAAATTCTATCTGTTCTCCTTTTTCCTCACTTACTAATTCAAACAAATTTTCTTTTGTTGTAAATAGATTCTTTGGATTCCGTCCTATAATAAGATATTGATTTGTATCGTCTAAAGAAATATATTTTCTTGTTACATCATCTAGTAATATGTCTGCATTATCTATTACAATTAACTTTCCTCTTGTTTTATTTAATAGTTCCTTTATATCTTTCTGATAATCTAAATAATTCAAACATAAAATATTTGGATTTATAGCCATACATTCCTTAATAAAAGAAAAGGATGCCGTCTTTCCAGTAGCAGAATCACCTGTCAAAATAGTTATATTATTTGTAAATGTAAAATTCACAATATACGAAGTATGCACTGTAAAAAACTGGTCCATTACAATCGGTTTACTCCTCATTATTCCACCACTCCTTTAATTCTTCATAATCATCTATTCTCTGTTCCGTTTTACTAACACACTTCACAACTACATTTATATTAAATGGAATTAATGCATAATCACTATATACCATTCCTTTTTCTAATTGATACAATATTTCTAAGGCATTATTTCCACATTCTTTTAAACAAAATACTTTCTCTGGATTATATAAAACATTTAAAACTGTCTTACAACCTGTAGATAAACAATCAATATCCAAAATCACACTATTAAATTTAGATACTATTTTATATTTACTAACTAATTTGGCATTATCTATTTGCTCTATAATTTTTTTTGCTCGTTCATCTAATTTTAATACTGTATTTTGATTAAAATATATATCATTTAATTCTATATATTCTACCCCTTGAGGAATATCTTTTTTATTTTTATATATTGTAATCATTCTACTATCTCCAATCCTAATTTTTCAAATTCCTCTTTTAATGATGTTTCATAGAAAATCTGTCTCATTTTTTCTTTTATAGATAAATAATCATATTGTAAACCACATATATCATCTTCTTGACGCATAGACCATCCACAACATGACTTAATCCAACATTCTCCAATACTACCTTTAGAAACTTCAAAACCAGTATTTCTTGTCAAATCAAACAATATTTTTGCACATAATTGTTCAATATTATGATTTTCTAAGTGCTTATCATACTCCACAATTTCCCGAATTCCTTTATAATCGAAATTACCTATTCTAATACTTTCTATAAGTTTTCCTCTAGCATCAATAACTTTAGCCCGTTTACTCAAAAATTCATCTTCTGGTGCATAAATCCATTGTATCAATTTTTGAAACTCTAAAAGTACATATTCAAAACATATAATATTCATAAGTTTCACATTCTTTTTCATAGCAACACATTTCTTTAGCATTCTTTGTTCTTGATATAATTGCACATTATCAAAAGAATTATCAAACAAAATAATATACTGATTTTCCTTATCAGATAAATTTTTTACAGCTTTCACTAGTTCACTATTATTTTTCTTACTCTCCACTATTACATTAGGACAAAGTTGTTTCAATAATGTTTCCCAAAATGTATAACTCGCCTTTCCTTTTCTATCCTCTATCCAAAAAAATATATCAGACAAACTAAATTCACCTACCTTTCTAGCCAAAAATCCACCATACTATTTGTTTTCTAGTATAATGGATTTCTGATAAAATTACAAATAAATAAATATATTTGATAGTATAAATTTTTTCGTAACAATGAAAGAACATTACCTTAAAAAAATATTAAAAATTAGAATCGCTTGTTATAAAAAACACTGTAAAGTTGTAGTGGGGGAAGAATTATTATAAATCTTTCTTTTTAGAAAGTTGAAATTTCATTTGCTATTTTACTCTTCAAATTTCAACAAAACGCCTTTTACTGAAATTACACTACCTAGTAATTTCAACAAACCTTGTTTTTTGAAATTAGAATGGTATAATTACAATAGAAATTTCATTTTCTATATTATGCTTCACAAAAAGAAAGGAATCTATTTATGAAAGAACGTGCTGGTTTCTTTATTAAAAATTTATCTGGAGAAATGTCCTACAAGTCATTTCAACCTGCTCCACTTCCTCCTAAAAACAATTGTTGTTCTACTACTTTTCCTTCTTTTGATAAGATGACAGCAGCAGCCATAACATGATAATCTGGAAAAGAAACTGCACAAATTCGTTCTTCTTGCTCCATCCGTTCTTTTACTGTTCTAATATCTGATACTTCAAATGATAACGGAACATTTAACCATGCTTCTTTTGATTTTAGAACAAGCGAAGGGGACATCTTCCTTGCTTCTTTTGGAAATGGTCTACTACAAGAAAAAGGATATATTACCCATCTCCATTTCTCACCAGTAAACAATTTCCATTCAATCGAAGTTTCTGTAAAATTTTGATACATTCCTTTATATAAAGTAAACGCACAATTCGCACAAATACTTTCATACAGATTCTTTTCTTCTCTATCTTTCATAATATCGATAGAATCTTCATTCCATAAAGTAGTCAATGTACACTGTCGTTTTAGGGCAATCGCTGTATTAATTGCAGAACGCCTAAAATATAATGGAATCTTTAGAAAATCCACCATAGGATATAACACTGGTATCCCTTTTTCCTTCATTTCTTTTGTACCAATACATTTTTCTTCTAATGCACGAAGTAACAAAAAATCAGATAACGGAATTAAATCCTGTTCTTTTGTTAAAACTTCAAAAAAATGAGCGACTACTTTTGTATACAAATCTCTTGTTTGCTGTAACCAATCCTGCTGTCTATCATACAATCGTACTCGATAAGTTAAGATACAATGTCCTGTTTTTTGTTTGTTTTCTTGTTCCATAAAATTTCATCACACCATAGTAGGAGTTTTTTCTAAAAAAGTAATGCATTTGACATTTATTTCACTACTTTTTTATGTATTGTTCATCTAAAAACATTACAAAATATGATATGTAAATGATACCATTACCTCTAAAAATGTTACATTTTATTAGAAAATGTAACATTTTTCAGGAAATAAAAGTAAATTCTATATCAAACACCATACTCTTTCTTAAATAAACAAGACCCTTATGCACCACTTCTAGTGCATAAAGGTCTTATTTTATAGGCTACTACTGTTTAGATATACATAAGCAAAAATTATGAACATACAATTTGACTTTTCTAAACTCAATCTTATGTATTAGATTTCAAATCTCAACTCCTTTAACAATTCTTCTACTTGACTACTTCCTTCTTTCTTTTCCTTTTCCAGTTCTACGGTCGCTGCTGCCACAGATTCTGCCGCCCTCTTTCTTCGTTCTTCCACTTCTTTTTTCAACATAACAACATCTTTATCCACTCGTCTTTGCTGTGGTTGTTGCTGTTGCTTTCTGGATTCTTTTTGCTCTTTTCTATAACTTTTTTCATCAATAATTTGCATTTGTGCATCCAGCACTTGTTTACTTTGCCGTAAATCTTCTGTATTTTTTCCCCATACTGCATAGTCATGTTCTAAACATACTTTTAAATAGTTTTCCAAGTAGTCACACATACCATCCCGTAATGCATTTACCTTTCCTGGTATCATGCAAAATCCATCCACTAAGAGAAGCAATACACTTGTCCAAACTCCTTGAAACATTGCCATCATCACTTGTTGAGTCGATGCCATATCAATACATAATTGAAAAGCTTCCATTGTTCCAAGTAATAAACAAATACTTACCATTTGTAATTGAAGTCCATTCCATGCTGAAAGAGAGAATCCAAGCAATTTTCCTTCTGCTAAAAATCGTCCTACAAATGTTTCTACATTTTGTACTCCTAGCATTGCTTGATAACGCAAAATAAATTTTTCCTTCATTTTTGCTATCCATTTACTTTTTGTTGTTTTCATATTTTTCATCGCATGTAACAGCCCTAAATAATACCCAGCTAGTACCATTCGTAACACACAGCCTACGACACAACATACTAGCGTGATATAATATAACGCTTCTCCCATTTAGATTACCACCTTCCTTTTCTTTATTTTTCTACTTCATAATATAAGAAAATTCGTAAAAAGTTTGTCAAATTGGGAGAGGAAATCAAAAAAATAGAGTGACAAAATTAGACTCCTTTTGTCACTCTATCTAAAAAATTGCTTCCTTATAAACGCAAATTTTTTCTCTATATCACATCGAAATTCCCTAGCACTTAATACTCTACCATCCCTGTTTTCTAAATGCCTCATACATTAAAAGTGATGCTGCCACTGCTGCATTTAACGACTCTACGTTTCCAGCCATTGGAATCCATACTTTTTCCTCTGCTAAATCAGCTACTTCATCGGAAAGACCATTTGCTTCATTTCCAATTAAAATTCCTACTTTTCCACTATAATCTGCCTTATCAAAATTTTTTGTTCCTTTCAAATGTGCAGCTAACAATCTTATATTTTGTTCTTTTAGCCGAACAAGAAGTCCCTTAAAATCTTCTACATACAAAAATGGTACTCGGTAGATTGCACCCATTGTAGAACGAATTACTTTTGGATTATATATATCAACGGATTCTTTGCTTAAAATAATACCTGCTACACCTGTTGCTTCTGCTGTTCTTACTATCGTTCCTAAATTTCCAGGGTCTCGTAAATCTTCTAGTAATAAAAGTGTTCCTGCATTTTCTATCATTTGCTCTATGGAATATTCTGGCATTTCTACAATCGCAAGTACTCCTTGAGGAGTTACCGTTTCTGCCATTGCATGAAATACCGAATCTGCCACAATTTCATACGGTACAACAGGTTGTTGCTTATTTTCGTACATTTCTTTCCAATAACTTTCAGAAAAGTAAGCTTTGCGTACTCGTTCTTTTTGTTCACAAATTTCTTCAAACATTTTTCTTCCTTCAATGACAAATGCTTTTTGTATTTTTCTTTCTTTTCCTTTTTTCAACAATGCCACCATCTGTTTCATCTGCACATTAGATGTACTTGTAATCATTACTTATCTCCTCCTGTCAATTTAGAAAGAGCTTGATTTTTTCCAATAATAATAAGTACATCATGCTTTTGTAATGGTTCATCTGGTTCTGGTGTAATTTCTAATTTATCTCTTCTCTTAATACCTATTACATTGATTTTCTTTTTGGCACGCAAATTTAAATCTTTTAAACTTTTTCCTATCCAATCTTGTGGTACTTCAAAATCCATCATACTATATTCGGTTGATAATTCTACTGCATCAAAGAAATTTCCATGAACTAAATTGTGAGCAACTCGAATCCCTGTCTCCTTTTCTGGAAAAACAATCATATCTGCTCCCACTTTTTTTAATACTTTCGCTTGCAATTCTGTTAAAGCTTTTGCCATTACATAAGGAATACCGATTTCTTTTGATAAAATAGTTACCATTACACTTGCTTCTAAATTTTCACCGATTGCAACAATTGCACCATCAAAATTCTTAATTCCTAATGACTGTATTGCTTCTGCATCTGTAACATCTGTACAAACAGCATAAGTGACATCATCAGCAATTAAAGCTACTTTATCAGGGTCAGAATCGACTGCCATTACTTGACATCCATTATCTGCTAATGCTTTTGCTACACTTAATCCAAATTTTCCTAAACCAAATACTACAAATTCTTTTCTTGCCATCTTTTTACCTCTTTTCTATCCAATAATTACTTTTCCTTCTGCCATTGTCTTCTTTCCTTCATAACGCTTTGCATTAAATGCTAACGCCATTGTAATCGGACCAAGACGACCAAGGTACATCGCAAAAATAATAATCAATTTTCCTGCAAAAGACAATGTTCCTGTCATACCTCTTGTCAATCCTACGGTTGCTAATGCAGATACTGATTCAAATAAAATATCTAAAAATTCTGCATCTTCTGTAATAGATAATGCCATGCAAACAACTAATAATGCAACCACACTAACTACAATAACTGCAACTGCACGACGCACGTAATTATCTGTAATCTTTCTATGAAATGCTGTTACTTCA